>DASVRB010000259.1:0-2355 GCA_036388835.1 Thermoanaerobaculia bacterium
GTTTGTTGTCCCCACGAATCGCGATCAGTGCGACGTGTGTCCGTCCGGCCTGAGGCAACCAACGCTGCCGGCCGAGCCGGCCCGCCGGAGGCCTCTCGTCGTTCCCCCTCGCCGAAGCGAAATCAGTCCTTCCGAAAGTGGGCGCCGATCGAGCGCGGGTTGCGGATCGCTGCGTTTGCGACGATCGACGCCATCTGCTGACCGTGGAACAGCTCCACGATCGACTTACTGATGCGCGACTCGTGGTAGTACTTCGTGAGGCGCGTGCCGAGGTGTTGAATGTCCGCGCTGGCGCGCTTCAGTCGCTCGTACGTGCGGACGATCCCCACGTAGTTCCACATCGTGTGTTGGATCGTCGTCCAGTCCTGAAGGATCAGCGCCGGATCCTCCAGATTCTCGTCGCCCGGCGGGCGCCAGTCGGGGATCGTCGACACCAGCGTATCGGGGAAACTCCCCGTGCCCGCAGGGAGTGATGAGAACGCCCGCTGCACCGAGGGTGAGGCGCTCGACGATCCGCGCAGCAACTTCTGTTGAATCGACTGTGCCGCGTAGTAGCCCCAGGTCAGCCCTTCGAGCAGCGACGTCGACGCCAGACGATTCGCGCCGTGCAGGCCCGAGCACGAAGTCTCCCCGATCGCGTAGAGACGGCTCAGCGTCGTCTGTCCTGCCGTGTCGACCAGCACACCGCCGCAGAAATAGTGCGCCGCCGGCACCACCGGGATTGGATCGCGCTCGATGTCGACGCCGATCTGCGCGCATGCCGCGGCGATGTTCGGGAAGCGCTCCTTCGGCGCCTGATGTCCGTTGTAGTACGTCGCCAGGTCGAGGTAGACGTATTCGTCCTTGTTGCGCGTCATCTCCTCGACGATCGCGCGCGCCACGATGTCGCGCGGCGCGAGATCTTTGAAATCGGGCGAGTAGCGCTCCATGAAGTACTCGCCGCGTTGATTGCGCAGCCGTGCACCTTCACCGCGCAACGCCTCGGAGATGAGGAAGTGATTCGCCTTCTTGTCCGCGAGCGCGGTCGGGTGGAACTGCACGTACTCCGCGTTCATGATCCGCGCGCCGGCGCGGCTCGCCATCACCACGCCGTCGCCGAGGGAGTTGCGCGTATTCGTCGTGTGCAGATAGATCTGCCCGATGCCGCCGGTCGCGAGCACCGTGTAATCCGCGAAGATCGTGTAGACGTCGTTCGTCTTGTTGTCGAGGAGATACGCGCCGACGCATTCGTTCGTGAGCCGGTAGCGCACCTGAATGTCGGTCGGATGGTGATGCGTCGAGAGAAGGTCGATCGCCGTCACGTCGGTGGCGAGCGTGATGTTCGGCTCCGCCTTCACCCGATTCAGCAGCGACGTCTCGATCGCGCGTCCCGTCGCATCGCCCGCGTGGATGATGCGCGACACCGAGTGCGCTCCCTCCTGCGTCAGGTCGAGCTCCCCCTCGTGCGTGGTGAACGGCACGTTCACATCGTCGAGCAGCAGTTGCTTGACGACGTGAGGCCCTTCTTCCGAAAGGAACGTCACCGCTTCCTGATTCGAGATGCCGGCGCCGGCGCGGACGATGTCGCTGATCAGCTTCGCCGGCGAGTCGCCTTCGCCCTGATAGATGATCCCGCCCTGCGCCCACGAGGTGTTGCAGTCGGCCGGATCGGTCGCTTTCGTGACCAGCAGCACTTTGATGCCGGCCCCCGCCAGCGCGAACGCGGTGGTGAGGCCGGCGATCCCGGTGCCGATTACGAGAACTGGATAGTGAGCGCGGTTCGTCAGCGGCACCGCGCGATTCTATCGTGCAGCGCGCGACGCCTCCTCCACGGCGCGATCGAGCACCGGATCGCGCCCCGCGATGATGTCGGCGCGCGACGTCTTCACTTCCACGTCCGGATACAAACCACGTCCTTCGAGCACCACCCCTTTCGGCGTCCGAAAGTCCGACACGACATGCTGCAGCATGCCGCCGGTTGGCAGCAGCTCGGGCAATGACGGCAGCACCGCGCCGCGCGTGCGCGTGCCGATCAGCATCGCGCGTCCCGATTCCTGCAGCGCACCGGTGAGCACTTCCGACGTGCTCGCGCTGCCGCTGTCAACGAGCACGATCAGCTTTCCGGTGAACGCGTTCGGCGCCGGCTCGTATGAGAACTCGCGCGTCGAATAGCGAAAGCGCGACGCGCCGAGCGTCCCTTTCGACGACGCGAACATCGCCGCGACCGACGGCGCGATGTCGCCCGCGCCGCCGCCGTTTCCGCGTAGATCGAGGATGACGGTGTGCGCGTCGCGCATCGTCTCGAGCGCCGCGCGCGTCTTCGCGATGACGTCGCCGAAGAACGAGTCGAAGCGGATGTAGCCGATCTTTCCGTCG
>DASVRB010000260.1:0-3207 GCA_036388835.1 Thermoanaerobaculia bacterium
ATCGCCGAGGAGCAGCTCGACTTCAGTAGGACGGAGATAGCGCGGATCGAGCTCGACGCGAACGGCGCCGGTAGCGCGATCGACGCCGCGCTCGTCGAGTCCTTCGCCCACCCAGTCCAGCTCGATGCCGACGCGACGAAACGCGAGCGTACAGAACTCGCGCACGGTGTGCGTCTCCCCTGTCGCAATGACGAAGTCGTCGGCTTCGTCGTGCTGGAGCATGCGCCACATCGCATCGACGTAGTCTTTTGCATAACCCCAGTCGCGCTGCGCATTGAGATTTCCGAGATAAACGCGGTCCTGCAGTCCGTGTTTGATCCGGCCGACCGCGCGCGTGATCTTGCGCGACACGAAGGTCTCGCCGCGGCGCGGCGATTCGTGATTGAAGAGGATTCCGTTGACGGCGAACAGTCCGTGCGCCTCGCGGTAATTGACGGTCATCCAGTACGCGTAAACCTTGGCCACGCCATAAGGACTGCGCGGATAAAACGGGGTGGTCTCCCGCTGCGGCGTCTCCTGGATTTTCCCGAACATTTCCGAGGATGAGGCCTGATAGATCTTGGGCCGGATCTGCAGCTCGCGGATGGCTTCGAGCAGGCGCAGCGAGCCGAGGCCGGTGATCTCGCCCGTGTATTCGGGCATGTCGAACGAGACCTTTACGTGGCTTTGCGCGCCGAGGTTGTAGATCTCGTCCGGCTCGACGACCCGCAGGATGCGATTCAGCGAAGAGGCGTCGTTCAGATCGCCGTAATGCAGCACGAGGCGCCGTTCGGGCTCGTGCGGATCCTGATAGATGTCTTCAATGCGGCCGGTATTGAACGAGGAGGAGCGCCGCACGATGCCGTGCACGACATAGCCCTTCTCGAGGAGCAGCTCCGCGAGATACGAGCCGTCCTGGCCGGTGATGCCGGTGATGAGCGCCTTTCTGGGCATTTGCTATTGAATGTAGCCGAGGCTGCGGAGCTTGCGCATTTCCTCGTCTGACAGTGTGCGGGTCACGGCCCGATTCGCGGAGACCGCGACTGCCGCCTCGTACGCCGCGCGGAGTTTGTCCGCATACGGCGCGGCCGATTGAGCCGGAATCAGGTTGTTGATCATCAAAGGATCGGAGGCTGCATTGTACAGCTCGTCCCCTGTCCGCAGCTTCCGCGCCACGAGCGAGCTCGCGAAGGTGGTGGTCAGCGTCGGAGCCTGCGGCGCTTCATAACGATTCACTGAATAGACGGTCGTGCCAGCGCAGGAGGCAGGCTTGACCGTCACGGACAACACGTCGCGCCGCGCTGCCGGAATGGTCACCCGGATGGAAGTCTCGAAGGGCGCGGCTTCGCGGAGATACGCGACTCCCGGCGCGACCATCACGTTGATCGCCGCCTTGCAGCCGGGACGCGCGGCGACGTGATCGATCTTGACGGAGAACGGCTCGTATCGCGAGAACGGAATACGGTAGGTGACGGAGTCGCCGCCGCTGCTCGCCTCGCGCGGCGCGGCGTTCCACGTTCCTTTGCCCGCCTCGGGCGCGGGAGTGGTGACGCTGGTCGTGCGATAGATGTGGTCGAAGTTGCGGATGTACCACTGGTCGCCTTCGACCAGCAGCAGCGAACGCGAATACCAGGGATTGCCGGTGATGAGAAACACCCTCTCGTCGTCGTCAGGCAGCCACCGCGTCAGCAATCCCTCGGCGCGTCGTGCGAGCGGGACGAAGTCGCGGCCGTCGACGCGCGTGGAGTACCGGCCGCCGGCGAGCTTCAGCAGCGACACGCCGACGTCCATCGTCGAGACGGTTGTCGTAATCACCGCCTTGCCGATTCCGGCACCGCTGACGATGAGCGGGACGCGCACGGTTTCGCGATAAATGTCGGCGTGGCCGCCGGTGAATCCATGCTCGCCAAGCTGCTCGCCGTGATCGGAGGTCACGACGAAGATGACGTTCGTGCCGAGCTTCGCGCGAACGCCGTCATGCAATCGGCGAAGCTGAGCGTCGACGTGGCGCACGCCTTCGTCGTAACGACGGTTCTGCTTCGGCACGTCGTTGATTTCGGCCGGCGCATAGGGATTCGGATTCGATTCGCTCGCATCCCACCAGCGATACGGATAGTGCGCGTCGAAGTAATGCACGAACAGAAAAAGCGGACGCGCGCGATGTTTGGCGAGATGCTGGTCGACAGCGCCGAGCGCGTCGCGATTGACGGCCGTTGCATCGCGGCGCAGATCGCCGTGCGGGTTCTGCGGTGTGGCCTGAGGTTCGGTGAAGGAGTGAAAGCCGCGCTCGAACCCTTGTTTGCGGCCGATGTGGCTCACGGCCACTGTGCCGGCGGTGCGATATCCCTTGCGCGCGAGCGCCTGGGCCAGCGTGTCGACCGAACGGCCGATCGCGTATGCGTTGCCGAGGGAACCGTGTCGCGACGGCAGTGCCGAGGTGAGGAGCGACGCGTGACTCGGCGTGGTGGCGGGAAGCGGCACGAGCGCCTGCTCGAATCGCCAGCCGCGCTCCGCGAGTGAGTCGAGAAACGGCGAGGTTTTCTGGTCGTAGCCATACGCGCCGAGGCGGTCGGCGCGGAGCGTGTCGACCGACACCAGCACGATGTGCGGCGGATTGGCCGCATGCATTACGCCGGAGGCGAGCAGTGCGAATGCGATCGCAATCGGGAAACGGAACGTCATCGGGGGGAGCGCGGCGTCAGGAAGGTGTGGGCCGCGAGAGGAGAGAGGATTGTGAAACGAGTGACGGGAGGAGAGCGCGTTTACGCTCCCCTCCCGCCGCGGGATTCGTTGAGATTACCGGGGACCCACGAGGCGCCAGCCGTTGGCGAGCGAGGGGCTCATCGTGACCGACGACTGGAAGACGCCGCCGCCGAGGCGCCACAGCGTCAGCGTGCCGTCGTTCGTGTTGTGGAACAGAAGATCCTGCCAGCCGTCGCTGTCGTAGTCGCCGATCGCCGACAGGACGTTGGCCGCGTTGGCCATGACGCCCGGGGTGGTCGTCGAGGTCATGGAGGTGGCCTGGAGGAACCAGATCACGACCTGGCCGTTCAGCGAGTTGCGCCAGACGATGTCCTGCCAGCCGTCGTTGTTGAAATCGCCCATGCCCTGCACCGACCAGGCGGTGTTGGCAACGGTCGGCATGACCGTGGTGCTGGTCATCGCGAGGCCGGTCATGAACCACATCGCGTTGTTGCCGGCCGAGGTGTTGCGCCAGAAGAGGTCCGA
>DASVRB010000261.1:0-1984 GCA_036388835.1 Thermoanaerobaculia bacterium
GAGTGTTCGGCGGGCTAAAGCCCGCCGCTCCACAAGTTTTCGCCGCGAACCGCGCTTACTTACGATGCTCGACCTTCACCTTGGTCGAGATGCCGCCGCGGACGTAAAAGTCGCCTTCGACCATGAGGTAGCGCGGGGCGAGGACGCCGATGAGGTCATCGGCGATGCGGTTGGTCACGGCTTCGTGAAACGCTCCTTCATCGCGATACGACCAGAGATACAACTTCAGCGACTTCAGCTCGACGCACGTTTGATCCGGGATGTAGCGGATGCGGATCGTCGCGAAATCGGGCTGGCCGGTCATCGGGCAGAGGCAGGTGAACTCCGGCGCCTCGAACGCAATCTCGTAATCGCGCTGCGGGTGAGGGTTGGGGAAGGTGTCGAGTTGTTTGGTGGGAGTAGTAGGCATGTTGTCGGTTGTCGGTGGTCAGTTGTCTGCGGTGTCTCGGCTGACGGGATGCTTCGTGCGAGAGACCGCAGACAACCGACAACTGAGAACTGACAACTATTTCAACGCTTGACCGCTCCCCCACTCATCAACTTCTGATTCAACTCCTTGATTCGTTCCTGGAGCTGGCCGATTTTGGCCTGGGCGTCCGCGCGGAGGCGTTCGGCTTCGCCGCGGAGGCGGGTGATCTCGTCGTCTTTCTGGCGGTCGCCGCCCTGGGTCTGGGAGATCTGGGAGCGGAGGAACTCGACGTCGTGGCGGAGGTTCTCGAGCTCTTCGTCCTTTTCGCCGAGGCGCTGGCGCCACTGCACTTCCTGCTCCTCGTAAAGACGCTTGATGTCCATCAGCTCGGTGATCTGTGAAAAGTCGGAGTAACTCGGGGCCATGTCTCCTCCCTGGCGGACGCGCTCTTCGATCTGCGGGAACAGCTTGCGGATCTTCAGCGAGAGATCGTCGGCGTCGCTCGAGAGCGCCATCGCGTCCTGGTAGCTGATTTTCTGGTGAACGAGCAGCGCGATGAGCGACTGATTCATCGATTGCATGCGATAGAGGCCGACCGAGTTCTCGATCTCCTCGTGAATGTCTTTGGTGTTGCCGTCCTCGATCAGCTTCGCGATGCGCGGGCTGTTCTTGAGGACCTCCACGACTGCCGTCATCTTTCCTTCCAGCGTCTTCACGAGCTTGAGCGAAATGATCCCGCGCAGCACGAGGGAAAGCTGCGCGCGGATCTGCTTGTGCTGCTCGGGCGGAAAGGCGTCGATGATGCGGTCGAGGGTCTGCGCGGCGTTGTTGGTGTGCAGCGTGGAGAAGACCAGGTGGCCTGTTTCCGCGGCCGTCATCACGGTCTGAATCGTCTCCATGTCGCGCATCTCACCGACCATGATCACGTCGGGATCCTGGCGCATGGCGTTGCGCAGCGCCTCGCGGAATGTGGGGGTATCGGTGCCGACTTCGCGCTGCGAGATCGCCGCGACTTTGTCGATGAAAAGGAACTCGATCGGATCTTCGATGGTGACGATGTGCAGCGGCTCGTGCTCGGCGATCTCGAGCAGCATCGCCGCGAGGGTGGTGGACTTGCCGGAGCCGGTGGGGCCGGTCACGAGGACGAGGCCGTCCGGAATCTGGGTGAGGTCGATGACCGCGCGCGGCAGCTCCAGCGCGTCGATCGGCTGCACCTGAATGGGGATGCGGCGGAAGACCGCGCCGACCGTGCCGCGCTGCATGTACATGTTGCCGCGGAAGCGCGCCACGCCCGGCACGCCGTACCCGAAGTCGACGGACTGCTGCGTGTCGAATTTCTCCCGCTGCGCGCGATTGAGAATCGGCAGCAACAACTTCTCGAGATCGGCCGGCTTGAGCGGATCGGTCTTGATCGGAATCAGCTTCCCCTGCACGCGTACCAGCGGCGGCCGCATCGGCTTCAGATGAAGATCCGACGCCTGCTGCTTGGCCATGTAGATCAGCAGGTCGTTGAGCGAGAACGCAGGCGCTTGTTGCTGAGGTTCGGGAGCGACCGTCACGGCCTGAGATTATACG
>DASVRB010000262.1:0-14863 GCA_036388835.1 Thermoanaerobaculia bacterium
ACAGACGCCGACCGTTCGCCGCGGCCCATACCTGCAGCTCGGTACGCCGACCTCCGTCGTCGTCCGCTGGAGAACGGACCTCCCGACCGAGAGCCGCGTTCGCTATGGCACCGCACCCGGAGCCCTGACGTCGTTCAAGGACAATGGAACCGTCACCACCGACCACAGCGTCACGCTGACGGGACTGTCGCCGTTCACGAAGTACTACTACGCGATCGGCACGCCCACCGCCACGATCGCCGGTGATTCGACCTACACCTTCTATACGGCACCGGAGGTCGGCACCGCGGTGCCGACGCAGATCTGGGTTCTGGGCGATTCGGGTACTGGCGACAGCAGCGCGCGCGCGGTCCGCAACGCCTATTACAACTTCGCCGGCAGCAACTCGACGAATCTGTGGCTGATGCTCGGCGACAACGCATACGACTACGGCACTGACGCCGAATACCAGCTCGGCGTGTTCGACATGTACCCGGAAATGCTGCGCAGTTCGGTGCTCTGGCCGACCATCGGCAATCACGACACCGCCGGCTCTTATGTCTACTCCCCCAGCATTCCGTACTACGACATCTTCACGCTGCCGACGCGCGGCGAAGCGGGCGGCGTGGCCTCGGGCAGTGAGAGCTATTACTCCTTCGATTACGGCAATATCCACTTCGTCTGTCTCGACTCGATGACGAGCGACCGCTCGACCACGGGGCCGATGCTGACGTGGCTGCGCAATGACCTCGCTTCGACCTCGCAGCCGTGGATCATCGCCTTCTGGCACCACCCGCCGTATTCGAAAGGCGGCCATGACTCCGACGTCGTGACACCGCTCATCGAGATGCGCACCAATGCGCTGCCGATTCTCGAAGAAGCGGGCGTCGACCTCGTCCTCGCCGGTCACAGTCACTCGTATGAACGTTCGTATCTGATCGACAGTCACTATGGCTATTCGAATACGTTCGTCAGCTCGATGAAGCTCAATGGCGGCGATGGACGTGTCGACGGCAACGGTGCCTACCGCAAGTCGGCAAACGGCAGCCATGACGGCGCCGTGTACGCGGTGGCCGGCTCGTCCGGTATGGCCAGCGGCAACGGCCCGCTCAATCACCCGGCCATGTACATCTCGCTGATGAACCTCGGCTCGATGGTGCTGGAGATCCGCGGCAACACACTCGATGCGAAGTTCCTTCGCGAGAACGGTTTCGTCGCCGACAGTTTCCGCATCGTCAAGGGCGCGGCGACCGCGCCTCCTGCCGCGCCGACGTCGAATCTCGTCACTGCCACGACCGATAAGTCAGTCACGCTTCGCTGGAACGACAACTCCTCGGATGAAGACGGGTTCCGCATCGAGCGCTGCAGCGGCACCGCCTGCACGAACTTCACACAAGTCGCCGAAACCGCCGTCAATACGACGACCTACACTGACGGCAACCTGAGCTCCTCGACCCTCTATCGCTATCGCGTCGTTGCCTACAACACCGCGGGCGCGTCCAGCCCCTCCAACGTTGCGGAGTCGACCACGCACGCTGCGCAGGTCGCCCCGAACGCGCCAGCCTCACTGACCGCCACCGCGACCTCGACGTCGCAGATCAGCCTCGCCTGGACCGACACCGCGAACAATGAAGAAGGTGTGCAGGTCGAGCGCTGCACCGGCTCCGCGTGTACGGAATTCACGCTGCTGGCCGTGCTGCCGGCGAATACCGCCACCTTCAATGACAGCAGTCTGACCGCGTCGACGTTCTATCGTTATCGCGTATTCGCCTTCAATGCGACCGGCCCGTCGACTTTCTCGAATATTGCGGAAGCGACCACGCAGACGCCGATCACCACGCCGAATGCGCCGTCCGGCCTGACCGCCACCGCTGTTTCGACGACGCAGATCAATCTCGCCTGGACCGACGGTTCTGCAAACGAGAGCGGATTCCGTATCGAGCGCTGCACGGGTGCGTCGTGCACGAATTTCGTGCAGATCGCTGAAACTGCGGCCGACGCTGCGTCGTACAGTGACAGCACGCTCGCGCACTCGACGCTCTATCGCTATCGCGTCCTTGCTTACAACACCGCCGGCGCGGCTCCGTCGAACGTGGCCGAGGCGACGACCCAGACGCATGTAGCCACGCCGGGCGCGCCGGGAAACCTCACCGCGACCGCGACCTCTTCATCGCAGATCAGCCTCGCCTGGACCGACAATTCGACCAATGAAGAAGGTTTCCGGATCGACCGCTGCGACGACGCCGGCTGTACGAATTTCGTCCCGATCGGACAGACGGCCGCCAACGCCACCACGTACGTCGACAGTGCATTGAGAGCGTCCACGCTGTACCGCTATCGCGTGCAGTCGTTCAACAGCGCCGGCGCGACGCCGTCCAATATCGCCGAGGGCACCACACCCGTTCAGCCGACCGCGCCGGCTGCCGCAAATGCGCTCACTGCAACGGCGCTCTCGAGCTCGCAGATCCGTCTGAACTGGAACGACGTCTCGAACAATGAAGATGGATTCCGTATCGAGCGTTGCAGCGGTGCGGCCTGTACGACATTCGCAGTCGTCGCACAGACCCCGACCAACGCGACCACCTTCACCGATTCAGCCCTGACCGGCTCGACGCTCTATCGCTATCGCGTCATCGCGTTCAATAGCGTTGGTGGCGTGCCGTCCAACGTCGCCGAGGCCACGACCCAGGCCGAAGTCACCACGCCGGTCGCACCGTCGTCGCTCAATGCGACCGCAACCTCCGCATCGCAGATCAGCCTCGCGTGGACCGATGCGTCGGGCAATGAAGACGGCTTCCGCATCGAGCGTTGTGCCGGCGCCGCCTGCACGAATTTCGAGCAGATTGCGCAGACGCTCGCGAATGTGAATTCGTATGGCGACACGCAATTGACCGGTTCCACGACGTATCGCTATCGCGTGCTCGCATACAACAGTGCGGGTGCGGCTGCTTCGAATGTCGCCGAGGCCACTACGCCGGCCGCTGTGACGGTGCCCGCCGCTGCGACCAACGTCATCGCCACTTCGATTTCCTCCTCGCAGATCAACCTCACCTGGAGCGACGCCTCGGCCAACGAGGACGGCTTCCGGATCGAGCGCTGCACCGGCGCGGCCTGCAGCTCGTTCACGTTGATCGCGCAGATGCCCGCCAATGCCACCGCCTACAGCAATACCGGCCTGGCCGCGTCGACCGTTTATCGCTACCGCGTGGTGGCCTTCAACAGCGCCGGCGGCAACCCGTCGAGCGTCGCCGAGGCCACGACAAAGGCGGCCGTTGCAACGCCGGCCGCGCCGACCAATCTCAGCGCCACCATTTCAGGCACGAACATCGTCCTGCGCTGGTTCGACGCCTCCAGCAATGAAGAAGGATTCCGCATCGAGCGCTGCACCGGCGCCGCGTGCACGAACTTCACGCTCATTGCGCAGGTCGGCGCCAACTCGTCCGGATATTCGAATCCCAACGTCGCGGCGAGCACGACCTACCGCTATCGCGTCAATGCCTTCAATGCGGGCGGTTCGTCGGCGTACTCGAACGTCGTCGACGTCACGACGCCTGCAGCGGTTCCGGCCGCACCGACTTCGCTCGCCGTCACCGCCATGACCTCCTCGTATGTCTCGCTGGCCTGGAATGACGCGTCGACCACCGAGAGCGGGTTCCGCATTCAGCGCTGCACCGGCGCCTCCTGCACCGGCTTCGCGCAGATTGCCGAGATCGGCGCGAACCTGACCTCGTATCGCGACTCCACTGTCGCGGCCTCGACCACGTACCGGTATCGCGTCTTCGCCTTCAATGCCACCGGAAATTCGGTCTCCTCGAACATCGTGCAGATCACGACACCCCCGCCCGCTACGCCGGCCGCGCCGACAGCACTGAACGCAAACGTCACCTCCGTATCTACAGTCAGCCTGTCGTGGACCGACAACGCCACAAACGAAAGCGGCTTCGGCCTGGAGCGTTGCGCAGGCACTTCCTGCACGAACTTCACACAGTTCGCCCAGGTCGGCGCAAACGTCACCGCGTTCAATGCCGCAGGGCTTTCGAAGAACACGTATTACCGCTTCCGCGTCCGCGCATTCAATTCGGCCGGCGGTTCGGCGTATACGAACATCGTAACGGTGAGGACGCGCAATCAATGATGAAGCGCTCGGTCACGCTGTTCGTGACGATGATGACGGCGGCGTCGCTGCTGGCGCACGACGGCGTTCACGATCAGATTGCGACCGTCACGGCGCGCATCAAAGAGCAGCCGAAAAACGCCGCGCTGTACCTGCAGCGCGGCGAGCTGCATCGCCTTCATGAAAGCTGGGCCGAGGCGCGGCGCGATTTCGATCGTGCCGCAAAACTCGATCCGGCATTGGAGCTCGTCGATTTCGCGCGCGGACGAATGGAGCTGGAGGCCGGCCGCACCGCCCTCGCAAAGAAATCGCTCGACAAATACATCGCCCTCCATCCCGAGCACGCCGAGGCGCGGCTCATCCGCGCAAGAGCGCTGGTGAAATTGAAACGAACCGCCGAGGCCATTGGCGACTATGACGCCGCCGTGAAACACATGGCCAAACCGTCGCCCGATCTCTATCACGAGCGCGCCAAAGTACTGGCCGGGATGGGACCGGAAAACGTCCTGGTGGCATTACGTGGACTCGACGAGGGAATGCAGGTCCTCGGCGTGCTCGCGTCATTACAGCAGCAGGCCATCGAGCTCGAGGTTGGCGCCGGCCGGATCGACGAGGCACTGGCGCGGCTCGACACGCTGGCCGCACAGTCGCAGCGCAAAGAGCTGTACCTCACCGAGCGCGGCGAGATCCTGATGAAGGCCGGCCGCACCGCCGAAGCACAGGCTGCGTTTCGCGAAGCGCTGGACCGCATTGCCGCGCTTCCCGCGCCGCAGCAGAGCAGCCGTATGACCCGTCAGCTCGTGGAGCGGCTCAATGCGGCGCTCGCTACAGAACCTCCCCCGCATACACATTGAAGCGTCCATCGCGGACGAACCCGAGGAGCGCCACGTTGAAGCGGCGCGCCAGTTCGATCGCAAGGGATGACGGGCCGCCGATGAACGCAATTGCGGGGATGCGCGCCATCACCGCCTTCTGCACGATCTCGAAACTCCCGCGGCTACTGACCACCAGAATCGCTTCGGCAAACGGATTCCGCCCTTCTCGCACGTAAGAGCCGATCACCTTGTCGACCGCATTGTGGCGGCCGACGTCCTCGCGCAGCCGCAACAGTGCGCCGTCGCGATCGACCAGTGCCGCGCCATGCACGCCGCCGGTGGCCCGAAACGCCGCCTGTGCGTCTTGTAAGGTGCGCGGCAACTCGTGCACGACCTCACGGCGTAATGGCGCGTGCACAGGTAAAGGCGCGGCGGCCGTATGGAGCGCGTCGATCGACGTCTTTCCGCAGACCCCGCAGCTCGAGGTCGTATAGAAATGCCGCTCCAGTTTCGAGGCGTCGATGCGCACGTGCGGCTTCAATGCGACCCGCACCTGATTCGGCGAGCCCCAATGCCGCACCGATTCGACATCGCCCGCCGCAATCAGCCCCTCGGTGAAGAGGAACCCGACCGCCAGGTCGTAATCGTCGCCGGGCGTGCGCATAGTGACGGAGATGTTCTTCTCGCGCGGCTCGCCTTCGACGTTCCACGCCACGCGAATCTCCAGCGGCTCTTCGATTGCCACCACATCGTCCGCCGCCTCGCACGTGTCACCCGTGACGCGCACGATCTCAATGGACGTCGTTTTGTCGGCGGGCATACGAGCGAGTCTATGCGACGCCGCACCGTTTCGACCTGCGCACGTACAATCCCGCTCGCCTGATGATCACCTTCGCGAACAATCCGCTCGACCGCACCGCAATGCGCCGCGATGACACCGCATGGATCGCCGCGCAGCTCGCGGCACCGTCGACGCGCATCATCGCGCTGCAGGACGGAAAACCGCTGGTGCGCGACGAGCGGCTCGCATTCGTCAGCGCACCGGCATCGGCGCCTGTGCTGTTCCTCGGCGTCGACGACGGCAACGTGGCGTGGTTCGCCATCGAGACCACGGCGGACGCGGGCGAGTTTCGGGAGCTGCGCGCGGCCGCGGTCACACTGCCGGCCGACGAAGTGGCGATCGTGGCGGTGGCGAAAAGCCTTTTCTACTGGCACGAGCGTCACGGCTTCTGCGCGAATTGCGGCCGCCGCACGAGCGTCACCTCCGCCGGCTGGAAACGCGTCTGTCCCGGCTGCAGCGCCGAACATTTTCCGCGTGTCGATCCGGTCGTGATCATGCTGCCGCTGCAGGGCGAGCGCTGCCTGCTCGGGCGGCAGTCGATCTGGCCCGCGGGGCGGATGGCGCCGCTGGCCGGGTTCGTCGAGCCGGGCGAGACGATCGAGGAAGCATGCGCGCGCGAAGTCGCGGAAGAAGCGCAACTGCGCGCCACGCGCGTCGCCTATCACGCCTCGCAGCCGTGGCCGTTTCCTTCATCGCTCATGTTCGGGCTGTTCGTCGAGGTCGAAGGCGACGGCGTGGCCGACCAGGTCGAGCTCGAGGAAGTGCGCTGGCTGACGCGCGAGGAAGCGCGCGCGGTGCTCGACGGAACGCATCCCGACATCCTTCCTCCGAACAAATACGCCATCGCCTACGAGCTGCTGACGCACTGGACGGCAATTGGTGGATCAGTTTTCAAGCACCCGATACGTTCCTGACCCACTACGAACGCGCTTTCGGTACAACTCCTCACCCCTCCAGCCGCAATGCCTTCTGTAAGTCATTCAGAACATTGAGAGGGGTCACGTGGCGGACCCGTTGCTCTATCGCGGCCCACCACAACAAAGGAGAAACACCCTGCATGCGTAAAGTCGCCCCCTGGTTTGCTGCAGTTCTTCTCGGGTCGTTCGCAACGGCCGCCTTTGCCGCCAACGAGTTCCGCGGTCATTCCCCCCGCGTGGCGCGTTCGGACAGCGGCCTCACGAGCCCGTCGGGCTCCTCGGCCGCGGACGTCGTGCGCGGCTATCTCAAGCGCTCCGACAACTCGCTGACCGTGGCGCGCGAGCAGCGCGGCAACGGTGTGACGCACGTGCACATGACCCAGTCCATCGGCGGCCGCCAGGTGTACGGCGCGTACGTCAAGGCCGCGGTCGACTCGCAGGGTCGCTTGAAGAGCGTCATCGACGACACGGTTGCCATCGGCAACGTGACGCGCACGTCGCTCAGCTCCGCCGACGCGCTCAAGGCCGCGCTCGCGCATCGCTACAACGGCGCCGCGGCGCCGGAGCTCTATCGCGAGCCGCGCGTCACCGCCGTGGTCGTTCCGACCACCGGCGGCCTCGAAGAGGGCTACCTCGTCGAGACGTGGGAAAAGAAGAGTAACCTCCTGTGGCACACCGTGGTCGGCGCCAGCGGCGCGATCGCGTTCCAGGAGCTGCGTACGAACAACGATTCGTACTTCATCTTCCCGATTCATCCCGGCGTCTCCGCGCAGTCGGTCGTCAGCGGTCCCGGTACCGGTGGGAACGCCGAGTCGCCGGCCGGATGGGTGACCAGCAACACCACCATCGGCAACAACGTCGATGCGTACCTCGACCGCGACAACAACAACGCCGCCGATACGAACAGCCGTCCGGTCTCCGCGACTCAGGACTTCATCTACACCTTCAACGCCGCGGCCGATCCGACCACCGCGTCGCAGCAGCAGCTCGCCGTGGCGAGCCTCTTCTATTTGAACAACGTCGTGCACGACAAGCTGTACCGCCACGGCTTCAATGAAGCGGCCGGCAACTTCCAGACGAACAACTTCGGCAAGGGCGGCCTCGGCAACGACCCGGTCAACGCCGAAGCGCAGGACGGCGGCGGTACGAACAACGCCAACTTCTCGACGCCGGCGGACGGCAGCCGCCCGCGCATGCAGATGTACCTGTGGAACACCGCCACTCCGTACCGCGACGGCGACGTCGACGCCGACGTCGTGTACCACGAGTACGGCCACGGCCTGACGTGGCGCATGATCGGCTCGATGGGCGGCGGTCTCGCCGGCTCGATCGGTGAAGGCATGGCCGACGTCGTGGCCTGCTACATCACCGAGAACGACACGGTCGGCGAGTACGTGAAGAACAACACCGTCGGCATCCGCCGCTACCCGTACACGAACTATCCGCTGACCTACAAGAGCGCGAACACCACCAGCGTGCATGCGAACGGCGAGATCTACGCCGGCGCGATGTGGAAGCTCCGCACCCTCTGGCTCGGCTCGGGCCGCACGATGGATCAGCTCTGGAACTACGTCATCGACGGCATGAATTACACGCCGGCGAACCCCGAGTACGAAGAAATGCGCGACGGCATCCTCGCGGCCATGCCGACGCAGGCTGAAGACTGCCTGGTGTGGGATGCGTTCTCCGCGCTCGGCATCGGCGTCGGCGCGACCGGCACCGACTCCTGCAACTTCCTCGGCCAGTGCACGATCAACATCACCGAGAGCTTCGCGAAACCGTCCGCCTGCGGCGGCGTCACTGCGCCGTACACCCTCACCGCCTCCGGCACGGTCAGCGGCAAGGGTCCGAAGGTGAACCTCTCCTGGAGCGGCGCCACCGGCACGAACGTCGACGTGTTCCGCAACGGAACGCGCATCACCACCACCGCGAACGACGGTGCGCACACCGACGCGCTGGCCAAGGGAACGACCGGCGCCTTCACGTACAAGGTCTGCAACGCCGGCACGACCACCTGCTCGAACGACGCGACCGTGAACTTCTAATACTCCTGCATCGAACAACTGAGGCGGCCGCGAAAGCGGCCGCCTTTCTTTTTGCGCTTCGACTCCGGCGCACGCGATTTCAGGCACGCACCCCGCGATAGCATCGCGCGTATGCACGTCCACGCCATTGCGCGGCTGAGCCGGATCCTCACGCAATTGATCAGCGAGACCTCGGGGCTGTCCCTCGATGACACGCTCGCACTCGCCGAGCAGTCGCTGCTTCCCGATGAAGAGCTCGCGCTATTCCGCGAGTTCCGTTCGCTGGTGAATCGCTTCCGCGTGAATGAAACGCAGATCGAGACGCTGCTCGAGCATCCGGTCTCACATGCACTCGCGGCGTTCCTGCGCGCGTTTCCGATCCCTTTCCGCGACGAGCACATTCACCTCACCGGGTCGCTTGACGCCACGTTCATTTACCCGCGGCTCGCGGAATTGCTCGCGGGACCGAACCGCGCGTTGTACGAATCGAAGATCGCCGAGGTGTATGGAAAAGAGGCGCTGCCGCTGCGCAGCGTGGAGGATGTCGAGCGGCTGATCCGCCTCGGCGATGCCGACCGCTTCGATCGCTACCTCAAAATTCTCTACCTCCCGAAACTGATCCTCACCTCACGCGAAGCGCATCGCGAGGCGGCCTACCACATCGCCCAGCGGCTCTACCGCGGGAACGTGGGCGCGATTCGCCTCAAGTTCACGCTCATGCGCGAGACTACCGATTCCGCGGAGCAGATTCCGGGCATCGAGGACCTGACCGCCGAAGACGTGGTGCTCGGCCTGTACGAAGGTTTCCGCGCGTTCCAGAGCGAAGTGCCGGCGTTCGAGTTCATCCTCTCGCCGAGCTTCCGCAAAGAGGCCGGCTTCTACGACGCCGCGCGTTATCCGACCAAGCGCGCGAGCTTCGACGATCAGGTGCGCCAGCTCATCGCGCTGGTGAAAAAACATCCGGAGTTGCAGGACGTGCTCACTGAGGTCGACACTGTGGGCAACGAGCGCGGGTTCTATCGCAAGACCCACTTTCAGGAAATGCGCGTCGGCATGCGCAAGCTGCAGGCGTACGGCTTCAGAACGCGCAGCCATCACGGCGAGACGTGGAACACGCTGCGCCAGGGCGTGCAGGCGGTCGATAACGCGATGAACATCTGGCACGTCGACGCCATCGAGCACGGCCTGAGCCTGGGCATCAACCCGAACTTTTACTTCCACTCGATGCTGCAGCGCATCCTCCATTCGAATGCGAAACGCGGCGCCGTCACCGCGAACTCACGCGAGCACGCCGAGATCATGGACATGGACTGGAGCGGCCGCGAAGGCATTCGCGACAAACTACTCAACGGCGAGCGGATCGACGAGCGCGAGCAGATCCTGGTGACGAAGACGAAGTTCCACCACGCGCGCGAAGTCGAGCACTACCAGCACGACGTGCTGAATCGGATGATCGACAAACGGATCACGCTCGTGTCGCTCCCGTCATCGAACAAGAGACTGACCGGCGCGCTCGCCGACTACAAAGACCACCCGTTCTCCTGGTGGGAAAAGAAAGGCCTCCGCCTCGGCGTCGGCACCGACAACGACATCACCCTCAACACCAGCTTCATCCGCGAGATGCTGATCCTGCTGTACACCGACCCGCTCGAGCTAAAGATCACCAAACTCCTCATCGTCACCACCGGCGAAACCCGCCGCCCGTATCTCAGCCATTTGCTGTGGCAGATGCGAAAGGCGAATGAGGAGAGTTGAGGCGGCCGTACATTCGCGAGCGCCGCCTCAGTGGAGCGGCGGGCGTTAGCCCGCCGAACATGGATCAGCGGCGGCGGGCTGACGCCCGCCGCTCCACGACCACGTGCGTGTAGGATCACGATTCGCGAGCGCCGTTCCTGTGGAGCGGCGGCCGCTTCGGCCGCCGACGTACCGCAATAACCGGCGCCCGAAGCGGGCGCCGCTCCACAAGGACGTGCGTCAAGCAACACCTTCGCGCAGTTACCCCAAAACCCGCAACGGACACGCCACCGTCACGGCGCGCGTGCGCAGGCCCGCTTCGCGCATGACGTGGAGGAGGGCGGCGACGGTTTTGCCGCCTTCGAAGATGTCGTCGACGATGAGCAATGAGGCGGCGGTGGCGTGGGTCGGAAGTGGATCGCAGCGCAGGCCGGCGATCACGTCGAGGAGCGTCGTGCCGGCGGCTCCTGCTTGTGCGGCGTCGTGCACGCGGCTGACGTACGGCGTGAAGTCGTCGGCGTCTTCGTGGCGCGCGAAAAAGGCCTCGCGGTATGGGCCTGCGAACGGGTGATCGGAGGGCGGCGAGACGATCACGTCGAACGTGCGATCGAGTCCGCTCACCAGCTGTTCGACGCTCTGCTGCAGGTTTGCTTCGTATTCGGCGACCAGCGACTCGTCGCCGCGGCGGCTGCGACGCAGGTGCGCGAGGTGTCCGCAATCGTTCTCGCCGCGCGTGCGACAGAGCGACGCCACACGCACGATTTCGCCGGTCGGCAGCGACACTCCTTCGATCGCGAATACGCTATGTCCCGGCATGGAGCGGCAAAGTATACGGCCCGTCACACTCACGCGCGCCGAGGCGCGGTGGATGCTCGTTGCGCACCACGCGCTGGCGCGACCGATGGGGCGCGGCGCGCGCGGAACGCGAGCCGTGCTCGAGCGTTTGCGCTGCATCCAGCTCGACCCGCTCGACATGATCGGCACCAACGCCGACCTCGTGGTGATGGCCCGCGTCGACGACGTCACACGCGGCGACGTCTGGAAACACCTCTTCCCGAAGCGCGCCTTCGAGCACTTTGCGAAAGAGCGGTGCATCCTCCCGGCGCGCACGTTTCCGTACTACCGCGGCGAAGGCCATCGAGCGGAGACACCGTGGTGGTCGCACGGCGAGCGCGAGCGCCGCGTGCCGTCGAACCTCGTGCGCGCGGTGCTCGAGGAGATCCGCGAGCGCGGCCCTCTCACCGCGCGCGAGCTCACCGATCACGGCGCCGTGCAACCGCTCGACTGGAGCGGCTGGAAAGGGACCGCCAAAGCGACGTCGATGGCGCTCGAGATTCTCTGGACGCGCTGCGACGTCGTGGTCGCGGGACGCACCGAATCACGCGAAAAGATCTATGACGTGCCGGAGCGCGCTCTCGGCGAGCTGCCGGATGCGCAGGAGGACTTTGCTACCTGGGCGGTCCGCGAGCGCACGCATGCAGCCGGCCTGCTCACGCGCGCCAGCGGCTCGATGTGGTCGATGCTCAGCCGCGTCCGCACCTCGCCGCTCATCGATGCGCTCCTCGAGCGCGGCGAGTTGATCGACGTGGCGATCGAAGAATCGACGCGCCGCTATCTCGCCGTCCCCTCCTTCCTCGAAACGCGACGCCCGCGCTACGACGACCACGTACGCATCCTCGGCCCGCTCGATCCGCTGCTCTGGGACCGCGATCTCGTTCGCCACGTCTTCGAGTTCGACTATGTCTGGGAGGTCTACAAGCCGGCGAAGCAGCGGCGCTGGGGCTGGTACGTCTGCCCGCTCCTCCATCGCGATCGTCTGATCGGACGCATCGATGCGCGAGTCGAAGGAAAAACGCTGATCGTGTCGAAGCTCTGGATCGAAGCGGACGTCGAGCGCGAGTCGGTCGATGCAGCATTGCAGAGACACGCGCAGATGTGCGGTGCGACGAAGGTGAAGGTGAAGAAGACCATCGTGTGACGCGTACACTCCGACGCGTGAAATTCACGCTCCGTCCGCGCTTTCGCATCGTCGCCGACGACGGCACGATCGTCCTCGGACCCGGGAAAGCCGATCTCCTCGACGCGATCGCACGCACCGGTTCCATTCGCGCGGCGGCGTCGGAGCTCGGGATGTCGTACATGCGCGCCTGGACACTCGTGCGCACCATGAACGGCGCGTTCAGCGAGCCGCTCGTCGAGAAGATTCGCGGCGGCTCCGAGCAGGGTGGCGCGCGGCTCACCGCTTCCGGCGAGAAGGTGCTGCGGCTCTACCGAAAGATGGAAGAGAAGGCCGAGCGCGCAGTCGCGCCGCTGTGGGAGAAGCTGCGGGACGAGCTTTGAACGATATACTCGGCCGGAGATATCGCTCATGCGCCGGCTCTTCTTCCTCGCCGTTTTGCTCGTTGCATGTACCGCCTCCGCGGCCGAGGTGCGCGTGTTCGCCGCGGCGAGCTTGCGGGAGGCGCTGAGCGCGATCGCTGGTGCATACGAGCGCAACGGCAGCGACAAAATCGTCTTCAGCTTTGGCGCCTCGAGCCTGCTCGCGCGGCAGATTCAGGAGGGGGCACCGGCCGATCTCTTCCTCTCCGCGGATGAAGAAAAAATGAACGCGCTCGCGCAGCGCGGTCTGATCGTGCCGCGGTCGCGCGTGAGTGTCCTCTCCAATTCACTCGTCATCGTCGTGCCGAAATCGGGAGGAAAAAAGATCACTTCGTCGCGGCAATTGGCGTCGCTGCAATCGCTGGCGCTGGCGGAGCCGAACAGCGTGCCGGCCGGCATTTACGCGCGCAAATACCTGCAGAAAATCGGCGTCTGGAACGAGGTGAAAACGAAGGTCATCCCGACCGACAACGTCCGCTCCGCGCTTGCGGCCGTCGAATCGGGGAACGTCGATGCGGCCATCGTCTACAAGACTGACGCGCTGATCTCGAAGGAGGTGCGCGTCGCGTACGAGGTGCCGCGCGCGGACGCGCCGGAGATCTCGTATCCGTTCGCGCTGGTGACGAACGACGCGGCGGCGCGCCGCTTTCTCGCGCATCTCCGCTCGCCGGCGGCGTTGCGCGTCTTCGCAACGTACGGTTTCGCGATCCGGTGAGCGACGTCCTCTCGCTAACGCTCCGCACCGCCGCGCTGGCGACGCTCCTGATCGTGCCGCCCGGACTCGCGGTGGCGTGGCTGCTCGCGCGACGCAACTGGCGCGGCAAGTCGCTGCTCGAAACGCTGGTGGCGCTTCCTCTGGTCATGCCTCCCGTCGCCACCGGTCTCATTCTCCTCGAGCTCCTCGGCAGACGCGGGGCGGTCGGCGGCTTTCTTCACCGGACGTTCGACTTCGACGTCGTCTTCACCTGGCGCGCGGTGGTGATCGCGATGATGGTGATGTCGTTTCCGCTGCTCGTGCGCAGCGCACGTGTGGCCTTCGAGGAAGTGAGCCCGCGATTCGAGGAGCTCGCGCGCACGCTCGGCGCAAACGAGCGGCGCGTCTTCTTCACCATCACCATACCGCTCGCCGCGCGCGGCATCGTGGCCGGAATGCTGCTCGCGTTCGCGCGCGCGGTTGGCGAATTCGGCGCGACCATCCTCGTGGCCGGCAACATCCCGGGCCGCACCACCACCCTCGCCGTGGCGATCTACGACCGCGTGCAACTCGGTCGCGATGAGGAGGCCTTTCAACTGCTTGCGGTTGCGGTCGCGATCGCGTTCATCGCCGTCTGGATTGCCGAGACGTATCTGGGGAGGAGCCGTGAGCGTCGCGATTCGTGACCTCGTGCTCCCGCTGTCGGAGTTTTCGATCGAGGTGACGCTCGAGCTGCACGCGCGCACGACCGCGCTGACCGGCCCTTCCGGCGCCGGAAAAACGACCCTGCTCGAACTGATCGCCGGCCTGCGCAAGCCGCGCAGCGGACGCATCTCCGTGCACGAGCGCGTGCTCACGGATGGCGAAGTGTTCGTGCCGCCGCGCGACCGCCGCATCGGATACGTGCCGCAGGATGACGCGCTCTTTCCGCACCTTTCCGTGCGACAGAACGTGCTGTACGGCGCACGCGCAGACAACGACGACGTGATCGAGGTGCTCGAGCTCGCGCCGCTCCTCGATCGCGGTGTGCAGCGCCTCTCCGGCGGCGAGCGCAAACGGGTCGCACTCGCGCGCGCACTCTTCACCCGGCCCGACCTCCTCCTCCTCGACGAGCCGCTCGCCGGGATCGACCCGGCGTTGCGCGAGCGCGTGCTCACGTACCTCGTGCGCGTCCGCGACGAATTCGCGGTGCCGACGATCTACGTCACCCATCACATTGAAGAAGCGCGGAGGTTGTGCGAGGAGGTGGTGGTGATGGAGCGGGGGCGGGTGCGAGAGGCGACATGCTTGTCATCCCGAGCGTAGCGAGGGACCTGGGCGGGCGGGGCGCGATGCACGTGCCTTCCGCGACCCTCCCACCCAGGTG
>DASVRB010000263.1:0-5629 GCA_036388835.1 Thermoanaerobaculia bacterium
CTCGCTCGACCACGACTTGCGCTTGCGCGACGGCTCGACCGGACTCTCGTCGATGCCGCGCGCGAGCTCCCACAGCCGCGTGCCCCACTTGCCGAAGCGGGCCACGAGCTCGTGCAGTTCGTAACGATGCAGGTCGCCGACCGTCTGGATGTTCATCTCGTGCAGCATCGCCTCGGTGGCTTTGCCGACGCCCGGGATCTTGCGCACCGGCAGCGTGACGAGGAAACGTTCGACCTGATGCGGCTTGATCACGAAACAGCCGTCGGGCTTGCGCCAGTCGGAGGCGATCTTCGCCAGGAACTTGTTCGGAGCGACCCCCGCCGAAGCGGTGAGTTTCGTCTCCTCGCGAATCTCCGTGCGGATCTTTTCGGCCGTCTCGGTCGCGGTCGGAATCCCGGTCAGCTCGTTCGTCACGTCGAGATACGCCTCGTCGAGAGAGAGCGGCTCGACCAGCGGCGTGTGACGCTCGAAGATCTCGCGGATGTGATGCGAGACGGCGCGATAACGTTCAAAGTCGGGCGGAAGCCAGACGCCGTCGGGGCAGAGCCGTTTCGCGCGCGAGGCCGGCATCGCCGAGTGCACGCCGAACTTGCGCGCCTCGTACGAGGCCGCACAGACCACCGAGCGCTCGCCGGCCCAGCCGACGATCACCGGCCGCCCTTTGAGCGACGGATCGTCGCGTTGCTCGACCGACGCGTAGAACGCGTCCATGTCGATGTGGAGGATCTTTCTCACGGATCAATGAATGAAGAACGCAGAACGCAGAACGTAGAATGAAGAAAGCGCCGCGCTTTCTCAAATCTTCGTTCCGCGTTTGCGCTCTTCACTCTCATGTTCAGAAATGTGCAGACTCCCGCTTTCCTCGTCGACCGCGCCATCGTGGCCCGCAATTGCGACACGATGCGCGAGAAGGCCCGCGCGTCGGGCGTGGCGTTTCGTCCTCACGTAAAGACGCACAAGACGCTGGAGATCGGCCGGATGCAGCACGCCGGCGCGACCGGCCCGATCACCGTTTCGACGCTCGCGGAAGCGGAGGCGTTTGCGAAAGACGGCCATCGCGACATCACGTACGCGGTGCCGATCGCGCCCGAAAAACTACACAGAGTAGCGGCGCTCGCGGCGACCATCGACCGCCTCAGCGTGCTGATCGACTCCGAGCGCGCGCTGCGGGCGGTGGAAGAGTTTGCGGCGGCAAATGGCGTGACGTTCGACGTGACGCTCAAAGTCGACTGCGGCTATCACCGCGCCGGCGTCGATCCGGAGAGCCCCGACAGCGTCCGGCTGGCCATGGCGCTGGCGCGGTCGGAGTCGGTGCGGTTCCAGGGCCTCCTCACGCACGCCGGTCACTCGTATCACGCGCGGGATGTGGAAGAAGTCCGTCGCGTGGCCGCAGAAGAGTCGGCGTCATTGACCCGCTTCCGCGCGCTGCTGGCAGGCGAGGGGCTGCTCGACGTGCGCCGCAGCGTCGGCTCGACACCGACCGCCGCGGTGGTGGATCGCTTCACGGAATGCGATGAAGTGCGTCCCGGCAATTACGTTTTCTTCGATGCGTTCCAGGCCGCCATCGGCGCCTGCCGCCTCGAAGATGTCGCGGTGTCGGTGCTGACGACGGTGGTCGGCTCGTATCCTGAACGAAACGCGCTGATCGTCGACGCCGGCGCGCTCGCCCTCTCCAAAGACCTCGGCCCCTCTCATCTCGACGCCCGTTTCGGCTACGGCCTCGTCTGCGATCTCGACCTCCGCCCCCTCCCGATGCGCATCGAAGCGCTCTCCCAGGAGCACGGAAAAATCGCCACCACCAGCACCGTCCCCGTCGGCACCCGCCTGCGCATCCTCCCCAACCACTCCTGCCTCACCTCCGCGATGTTCGACGCCTACCAGATCGTCGATGGCGGCCGGGTGGTCGATCAGTGGAAGCCCGTGCGGGGGTGGTGAGTTGCGCAGCAACTCATCCCGAGCGCAGCGAGGGATCTTCGTCGCGCTGGCGCGAAATTGAAAATTGAAAATTGAAAATTGAAAAATCGCGCAACACTCCACAAGCGGTGTTGCGCGTCTTTTCCGATTTTCAATTTTTAATTTTCAATTCCCTCGTACCTCTCCCGCTTTCCGGAATTCCGCTTTCAACGATCGGGCTTAGCCGTCGAGTTGCGACTCTCACGAAGGCTCGAGTTCCAGGAGGTTCCGGTGAAAGCACTGCTGTATGCGTTGTTGGCGTCTGTTCTGTCGTTTTCGGCACGTGGAGCCGAATTCGAACGCTTGCTGTTCCCGCTAGTCGTGACCGAACATCCGGGCGCCTATGGGACTGTATGGAACAGCGAATTCACTGTCCGGAATGAATCCGACACGGCCGTGGAGATTTTCACGTCTGAGTGTTTCTTTCGCTGTGTGGGCGAATGTGTCGTGGTCGTATGCCCCGTTCGAACGGCAACTCCTGCTCGGGCGACTTTCGCTCATCCAGAAGACGTCCGACGGCACGCCGGGAGCACGAGAAATCCTGCGACGTTGCTGTACGTCGAGAAGGAAAGCGCCGCGAAGGTGTTTCCGAGCCTTAGGCTCGTGGAAACAACGTTTGGCACCTCGCTCGGTGTCGAGATCCCGGTCGTACGAGAGCGCGAGCTGTTCACATCCGAGTTGTGGTTGCCGGACGTTCCCATGACGTCGTCCGCTCGAACACACCTGCGTGTCTACGGCGTCGAGTCTCCGTCCGGAGCGGCGGTCCTTCGCGTGCGCGTGTACCAGGGCGCGGGGCAGGATGTCGTTTTCGATCGAACAGTGAGCCTGGGGACCGATGAGACGCCGACACCGGGCGACTACGACGTCGACGCGCCGTCGTTCGGTTTTCTCGACCTCAATAGCGGTGTGGCGGCTCCTGACGTCGACGGGTCGGTGCGGGTGCGCGTCGAGTCGCTGACGCCGGGCTTGAAATTCTGGGCGATGGCAAGTGTCACGCATAATGCGACGCAACAGGTCACGATCATTTCGCCGCAATAGCAGTCCTCGAGCAGTACCCGTTGCGGCTGTGTGACGGCACCGGTCTCATGTACCTCATCGACGGCCCGGCCGACTCTCCTCACCTCTACCTACTCGCTCACGGCGCGGGTGGGCCGATGACGTCGCCGTTGTTGACGACGATTGCGCGGACGCTGGGCGAGAGCGGGATTCGGGTGGTGCGGTTCGAGTTTCCGTACATGGAGCGGAAGAAGAAGGGGCCGCCGGATCGGCAGCCGGTGCTCCTGGACACGTGGCGGCGGGTGGTGGAGGAGCATGGCGGCGGGGCGAACGTCGCCATCGGCGGACAGTCGATGGGTGGACGGATGGCCAGCATGATCGCGGACGAAGTCGGCGCGCGGGCGCTGGTCTGTTTCTCCTATCCGTGGCATCCGCCGGGGAAGCCGGAGCAGCCGCGCACCGCCCATCTCGCCGCGCTCCGAACGCCGACGCTGATCGTGCAGGGGACGCGCGATCCATTCGGCTCGCCGGACGAGGTCGCGTCGTACGCGCTCTCGCCGTCAATCAGGGTGGAGTGGCTCGAGGGCGGCGATCACGCGCTGCGCGGCCGCGTGCCGCGCGCGGCGGAGCTGGCGGCGGAGTTCATTACCGGCTTGTAACACTCTTTACGTCTGGGCGTGGCTCCGCATTTGCTGATAGAGTTACTTCTAGATATGCGTCCCCATGTCCTGGTCGTCGAAGACGACTTCGCCACCCGCGAATCCCTCCGGAAAACTCTGGAAGGGGAAGGCTACCGGGTGGACGTCGCGACCGACGGCGAAAAGGCGGTCGGATGTCTGGCGCAGCGGCAATATGACGTGGTGGTGCTCGACCTCGCGCTGCCGCGACTCAGCGGCACGGACGTGATGGAGTACATGGCCAGCACGAATCCGGCGCAGCTCGCCTCGCTGGTGGTGGTGACCGGCCTCGAAGTGGTGGAGATCCGCAAGCTCTTCCCCTCGGTGCCGGAAACGCTCTCCAAGCCGGTGATGCCGAAGCGCCTGATCGCCTCGGTGCGCCGCTGTCTCGCGGCGAACGGCCATCCTGACGAGCTGTCAGGCATTTCCGTCGCATAGCTGCGTCAGCAGTGCGACCACTGACATCCGCGTTTTCCCGCGAGGAGCTGAGCGAGCTGCTCGACGTGCCGCTGGACTTCGTCGATGCGCTCCTCGACAGCGGGCGTGTGCTCTGCCACGTGAAAGGCGGTCAGCCGCGCGTCCCGCTCTCGCAACTGGAAGATTTTTTTCGCGACGCGCTCCTGCGGCTCTATCAGGCCGAGGGAGGTTCGGTGCGGCCGAGTGCGTCGGCGACTGCTGTCGAAGCTCGTGAGCCGGCGCCGGTGCCCGAAGAAATCGAGGAGCGCGAGCAGGAGCCGGAAGCGGCGGCGGAAACGGAAGAAGAGAGCGAGCCGCGCGTCGCTGCATCTGCTCCCGCGCCGGCGCCTGCCACGGTCGCGATTCCGATTCCGCGGCCGGTCATGCCGCCGAAGGAAGAGCCGGACTTTCCGAACAATCGCGTCGCGACGCGTTACGTGCCGCTGCGGCAACTCGGCGGCATCTTCGGCGAGACGAAGTTCGTGGTAATGCAGCTCTCGGCGACCGGGATGCGCATCCGGCACAACGAGCCGCTGATGCCGGGCGAGGAGGCGAAACTCTCGTTCGCCTTGCAGCGGCCGGCGCGCTCGGTGGTGGTGCGTGCGCGCGTGGTCTGGACGAGCCTCGCCAAATCAGGGAACGAACGTTTCTCGATCAGCGGCCTGCGCATCACCGAGCATCAGGATCGCGTCTCCGCGGCCATCGACGCGATGCGCGCGTCGAATGAATTGCAGCCGGAGCGCCGCACCGCGCTGCGCCGCGAGAGCGACACGCTGTCGGTGCTGAACGGCATCTCGGATGAGGAGATGGCGATGGTCACCGCGGCCGTGCAGAAGTTCGCCGGCGATCCGGTCGAGGCGAGCCGCTGGTACTCGCGCGCGCGCTTCGCCCTCTCCGACGAAAACGTCCGCCGCGTCGCCCCCGAGCGCCCCCGCGACCGCGAGGAAGTCCTCGGCATCTGGGAGTACCTCGACCGCCAGATCGACATCGGCAAAATCGCCGGCATCGTGACGTGGATGCGCTCATCCGCGGCGGGACCCGCTTAGCGCTCCGCGCGTTGGAGATGGTGTCGGGTGTCACGGGTCTGGGGTGTTTCGCCTGGGCGACATCAATCGCGCGTCATCGCCGTACTTGTGGAGCGGCCGGCTCTTAGCCGCCGGTTTATGCGCAGGACGGTCGGCGGGCTAAAGCCCGCCGCTCCACAGGCACGACGTAAGTTCGTCGCGACGGCCGCACCCTCTCGTCATCCTGAGCGTTAGCGAAGGATCTCGGCGGCGACGGCCGTCGCATTTTGAGATCCTTCGCTTACGCTCAGGATGACGGCGTTAGTTAGTCGTCACAACGGCTCGACCGTCGCGCCATGGAGCGGCGAGCTCTTAGCCCGCCGGTTATCGCAGGACGGTCGGCGGGATAAGCCCGCCGCTCCACAGGCACGACGTAAGTTCGTTGCGACGGCCGCACCCTCTCGTCATCCTGAGCGTAAGCGAAGGATCTCGGCGGCGACGGCCGTCGCATTTTGACGGCGTTAGTTAGTCGTCACAACGGCT
>DASVRB010000264.1:0-7902 GCA_036388835.1 Thermoanaerobaculia bacterium
ACGAAGGACCCCCTGCAGATGCTCCGTGACCGTGCATCCGCAGGGGGTCCTTCGCCGTCTTCGCGGCTCAGGATGACAGGCCGGGACCGAACCTCCCCGGATCCAACGCCCCAATCTCCATCGACGCCCGCCCATCCACCACCAGCTCCGACACGAGTTGCCCGATTGCCGGCGCGTGCATGACGCCGTGGCCGGAGCATCCGGTCGCGAGCATCACGTTGTCGAAGCGTGTCGACGGACCGACCACGGCCCGCCCATCGGGCGTCATCTCGTACAGGCCCGACCAGCACTCTTCGATCGGCACCTCGCGCAGGCAGGGGACGCGCTCGCTGGTCATGCGGCGGACGCGCATGAGCCAGTGTGGCGAGAGCGGGTCGTCGGGCCAGAGCAGGAGCACGCGGCCGTCGCGCACGCGCAGGTGATACCAGTCGTGCGACCAGATCGTCATCGGCGTCTCTTCACGAAGCACGTTCGTCGCGATGGTCGCCGCAACGTTGCGGCGCTGCGGCACGACCGGCGCGCCCGACCACGCGCCGAGCGCGTTCACGAACAGCCGCGCGTGCACGTCGCCGCGCGAGGTCTTCGCGGCGATCGCGCGGTCGCCCTCGAGCGCGAAACCGCGGAACTCCGTGTCGAACACAAAGCGCGCGCCACGACGCTGCGCTGCTTCCGCGTAGCCACGCAGGATGTTCATCGGACGGAGGAAGCCGTCCGTCGGACAAAACGTACCGCCGACGATCGTCTCGTCGTGGATGGCCGGATTGAGCTCGCGCGCTTCGTCCGCCGTCACCATGCGCGCCTCGGCCACACCACACGCATGTTGAATCGCCTGCGCCTCGCGCAGCCGCGTCAGCTCCGCTTCGCTGCAGGCGAGAAAGAGGTAGCCGTGCTGCCGGTATCCGCTATCAACGCCGGTTTCATTGGCGAACGCGAGCAACTTCGCGCGCGACAGCAGCGACAGCCGGACCTCCGTCTCATTGTCGAACTGCGCACGAAAACCGCCCGTCGCGCGCGCGGTGCTGCCTCCGCCGAGGGTTGGGGAGCGGTCGATCACGAGCACGTCGCAGCCGCGCGATGCGAGGTGATGCGCCACGCTCGCACCGATCACGCCGCCGCCGAGGATTGCGATTTCCGCGTGCATTGTGCGGCTACAATACGCCCGCTCTCTCTCCGGTCCGTATCAGGAGATCCATGCCCGCTCTCATGTCGGCGGTGTACGCATTTTCGCCGTCCGCGATTCCGGTCGCGGCCACGGCCGTGCTCATCATCGCCTTTGGTTTTTACGTGGTGTCGCGACGCTCGTCCGCGGCGTCCACCTCATTCCTCACACTGACGTTCGTGGTCGCGATCTGGATGAGCGCGTTCGCCGCGATGTACTCGGCGACCGATCCGGCCATCGCGCTCGCGTGGGCACGCAAGGCCTACCTCGGCGTGCCGTTCATCCCGGCAGCGATCTACTGGTTCACCATCGAAGTGCTCCGCATCGCCGAGCGCCGCCGCCTCGCGCACGTCGTGGCGTGGAGCTGCGCCGCGTTTTTCAGCGCCATTGCCGCGGCGACCGATCTGATGATTCCGCGCGTGCAACAGTACTGGTGGGGCTATTACCCGCGTTACGACTCGCGCATCAGCATCGCGTTCCTCGCGTTCTTCTTCGGCTACCTCGTCGCCTCGCTCATCGAATTCATCCGCGCCTATCCGCTCGCGCGCGGCGCCGAGAAGCAGCGCATCAGCGCGTTCATCGCGGCGTTCGCGATCGCCTATCTCGGCTGCGTCGACTACCTGCCAAAGTACGGCGTCGCCGCATATCCGTTCGGCTATCTGGCCATCCTCGGCTTCGTGATCGTCGCCGGCCGCACCATCCGCAAGTACGACCTCGTGGCGTTGACGCCGTCGCTCGCGTCGCGCGAGATCATCTCGACCATGGCGGACGTGCTGTTCGTCTGCGACCGCGAAGGGCGAATCGAGTTCGCGAACCGCGCCGCCACGAGCATCCTCGGATACGAGGAGCGTGAGCTCGCCGGCAAGAAAATCGACGATCTGCTCGCGCAGGAAGCGCCGCTCTCGCCGAAGCTGCAGCGCCGCTCGCTCCGGAATGACGAATACGTGTTCGCCTGCGCGAACAGCGAGCGCGTCGATCTCACACTGTCGATCGCGCCGGTCGTGCACGACGGCGTTCCGGCCGGCGCCGTGATCATCGGCCGCGACGTGCGCGACCGCAAACGCGCCGAGCGCGAAGTGCTGCAGGCGATGACGCTGCTGCAGTCGACGCTCGACTCGACCGCCGACGGCATCCTGGTGCTCGGCGAGGGCAACCGCATCGTCTCGTACAACCAGCGCTTCCTCGAGATCTGGCACATCCCGCAGGAGATGATCGATCGCCGCGACGACGGGCGCGCGCTGCAGTCGGTGGTCGAGCAGCTCGCGACGCCCGAGCAGTTCATGCGCACGTTCGACAACGTGGCCACGCGCGCGGACGCGGAGAGTTTCGAGCTGCTCGAGCTCAAAGACGGCCGCCGTTTCGAGAGCTACTCCATCGGCAGACGCGTTCCGGACATCGAAGTGATTCGCGTCTGGAGCTTCCGCGACGTGACCGCGCGTTTCACGGCGGAAGCACGGCTGCGCGAATCGGAGATCCGCTATCGCCTGCTGTTCGAGCAGAACGCGGCCGGCGTCTGCGTCAGCCGCATCGACGGCGTGATCGTCGATTGCAACGACACCTTCTCGACCATGCTCGGCTTCGCGCGCGGCGAGTTGGTCGGCCGCAACATGCGCGAGCTGTACGCGAACCCGAGCGAAGCGGAAGAGCTGACCGCGTTGTTGCGCAGCGTCAACACGCTGAATTCGGTCGAGATCGAATTGCGCCGTCAGGATCGCCGCGCGCTCTGGGTGCTCGAAAACATCGCTCTCGTCGGCGACGGCGCCGCGGCGCTGGTGCACGCAACCGTCGTCGACATCAGCGACCGGAAGCGCGCGGAAGAACAGATCGAGTTTCACGCGTACCACGACGTGCTCACGCATCTGCCGAACCGCAGGCTGTTCACCGATCGTCTGCGCCACAGCCTCACGCGCGCCAAGCGGAACAACAAATCGGTCGCCGTGATGTTCATCGACGTCGATCACTTCAAGACGGTCAACGATTCGCTCGGTCACACCGCGGGCGATGAATTGCTGCTCGAGATGGCGCGCCGGCTGCGCGAATGTGTTCGCGACGACGACACGGTCGCGCGCCTCGGCGGCGACGAGTTCACGATCATCCTCGCCGAGCTCCGGCAGCCGGAAGACGCGCTGGTGGTCGCGGAAAAAGTACTGGCCGCGGTGCAGGAGCCGCTGACCATCAACAACACGCCGGTCAACGTTTCCGCAAGTATCGGCATCGCGCTCTATCCCGACGATGGCTCCGATCCGGAATCGCTGCTGCGGAACGCCGACAGCGCGATGTATCGCGCGAAAGAAGCGGGCCGCAGCAACGTGCAGCTCTGCACGGATGAGATGAAGCAACGCGCCGTCGAGCGCATCGCCGTCGAGAGCCGTCTCAGCATGGCGGTCACCGATCAGCAGTTGATGCTCGCGTATCAGCCGCAGGTGAATCTCGTCACCGGTCAGACGATCGGAGTCGAGGCGTTGGTGCGCTGGAACGATCCGGAGCGCGGCATCGTGCAGCCGGCGTCGTTCATCCCCATCGCCGAGGAGACACGCCTGATCCTGCCGCTCGGCGAGTGGGTGCTGCGCACCGCGTGCAGGCAGATGAAGGAGTGGCAGGATCGCGGCGCCGCGCCGGCGCGCATGGCGGTGAATCTTTCGGCGCGGCAGTTCCAGCAGCACGACCTCGTGCAGATGGTGCGCAGCGCGCTCGAAGACGCGCAGCTCGCACCGTCCGCGCTCGATCTCGAGATCACGGAAACGACGGCGATGCAGAACGCGGAGGCGACGCTCGACACGCTGCACGCGCTCCGCGCCCTCGGCGTCGGCATCTCGATCGACGACTTCGGCATGGGATATTCATCGCTGAACTACCTGCGCCGCTTCCCGATCACCGCGGTGAAAATCGACGGCGCCTTCATCCGCGACCTCTCCACCAACGACCGCGACGCCGCCATCGTCGGCGCCGTCATCGCCATGGCCCGCAGCCTCCGCCTCCGCGTCCTCGCCGAAGGCGTAGAAACCGCCGAACAATTCGCCGTCCTCCGCGCCAAAAATTGCGACGAAGCCCAAGGCTTCTACTTCAGCAAACCCGCCACTCCCGAGGATGCAACGCAGTTGCTGATGAGCGAAAAGGCGGCGATGTAGTTCCTCGGAGTTCCTCGGAGTTCCTCGGGTTCCTCGGAGTTCCTCGGTGCCTCGGTTCCTCGGTTCCTCGGGGGACCCTCCTTCATCTGTCATCCCGAGCGTAGCGAGGGACCTGGGCGGGCGGCGCGCGAAACACCTCCCCTCGACCAAACCACTCCGAGGAACTCCGAGGAACCGAGGAACCGAGGAACCAAACCCACTGGTCCCTTTCTTGCGCTCGCCAAACCCCGAGGAGAAGTTCTATGAACAACATCGATCCGATGGTGATCTGGATTGCGCTTGGCGTGCTGGCGCTGATCATCGTCGCGGCGCTGATCTCGCGGGGAGCGCGGCGATCGCGGAGCGAGTCGCTGCGGGCCAAGTTCGGCAATGAGTACGACCATGCCGTGCAGAGCGCGGGCAATCGCAAGGCCGCAGAGCGCGAGCTCGCGACGCGCGTGCAGGAAGTGGAGAAACACGACATCCGGCCGCTCAGCGCCGCGGAGCAGGAGCGTTATCGCGGCGACTGGCAGCGCGTCGAGAAGCACTTCATCGAGCGTCCCACCACCGCCGTCGTCGAGGCCGACGAGCTCGTCGCCGACATCATGCGCGTGCAGGGATATCCGGTGGGCGACTTCGAAAAACACGCCGCGCATCTGTCCGTGACGCATCCGCGCGTCGTCGAGCACTACCGCGCCGGGCACAAAGTCATGGAAGGCGCACCCGGCAGCGCGTCCACCGAGGATTTGCGCCAGGCGATGCTTCACTATCGCGCGCTGTTCGAGCAGTTGAGCGGTACCGGCAGTAACGCTGCGCGCGCCACCGCGTCGCGCGCCGATGACGTTCCGGCCGCCGTTCCGCACGCGAACGAAGTGCCGCGCGCGAACGCGGCGAATCGCGATGCAGCGAGTGCTCGCGAAGAGGCGTTACGCGCCGACCGCGATCGCGACTTCCGCTGAATCGGCTTCTGCTGCTTTCGTCGCATCGAGCTTCACCGGGTACTGCCCGGTGAAGCATGCGGTGCAGTAGAGGTTGCGCGGCTCGTCCGCTTTCTCCACCGCCGCGAGCAGCCCTTCTTCGCTGAGATAGCCGAGTGAGTCTGCTTCGATGAACGTGCGGATCTCTTCGAGCGAGTGCGTGGCGCCGATGAGCTGCGTCCGCTCCGGCGTGTCGATGCCGTAGTAGCAAGGCCACGACGTCGGGGGCGACGAAATGCGCATGTGCACCTCGGCGGCTCCGGCATCTTTGAGCATGCGCACGATCTTCTTCGACGTCGTTCCGCGCACGATCGAGTCGTCGATCAGCACGATCCGTTTTCCTTCAACGAGGCCGCGCACCGGGTTCAGCTTCACCTTCACGCCGAAGCTGCGAATCGACTGCTTCGGCTCGATGAACGTCCGGCCGACGTAGTGGTTGCGGACGAGTCCGTACTGGAACGGGATGCCTGATTCGAGCGCGTAGCCGAGCGCGGCAAACACGCCGGAGTCCGGCACCGGCACGACCATGTCGGCCGCCATCGGATGCTCTTTCGCGAGCTGTGCGCCGAAGCGCTGCCGCACTTCCGCGACGCTGTTGCCGAAGACGACAGAATCGGGACGCGCAAAGTAGACGTGCTCGAAAATGCAGCGCGCCTCGCGCTGCGCGCGACCTTCCCGAATCACGCGCACCGAAGGCTTTTCTTCCGTCCGCTCGATGACGATTACTTCACCGGCGCCGATCTCGCGCACGGTCTCGGCGCTGATGAGGTCGAACGCGCAGGTCTCGGAGGAGATCGCAAACGACTCCTCGAGCTTGCCGAGGACGAGCGGGCGGAAGCCGTACGGATCGCGCGCCGCGAAGATGCATCCCGGCGTCAGAAGGGCCATCGCGTACGCCCCTTCGAGCTGCGACAGCGCATCGAGAAACGCTCCTTCGACGTCGGCAGCTTTCGAGCGCGCGATGAGATGCACGATCACTTCCGAGTCGGCGGTGGAGTTGAAGATCGCCCCTTCCGCTTCGAGGCGCTTGCGCAGCGCATCGCCATTGACGAGGTTGCCGTTGTGCGCGACCGCGATCGGCCCCTTGCTCGTGTGCGCGTAAATCGGCTGCGCATTGCAGAGCATCGAGCCGCCGGCCGTCGAGTAGCGGACATGCCCGACCGCCGTGTCGCCCGGAAGCCGTGCGATCCGCTCGGCCGTGAACACGTCCGCGACGTGCCCCATCTCTTTCTCCGAGACGATCCGCCCGTCCGCCGTCACCGCACTGATGCCCGCGCTCTCCTGCCCCCGATGCTGCAACGCATACAGCCCGAGGTACACCAGATTCGCCGCATCCGAACGGCCGAGGACGCCGAAAACACCGCACTCTTCATGAAGTTTGTCGAACATGCGCGAGTGCAGTGTAACGGCGGAAGACGAAGGGAAAATCCGGCCGCGCCGAGGGCGACGCGGCCGGGGAGGGAGGGGGTCAGGGCCACTGGTTGTTTGCGCAGCCGATGGAGACGCCGAAGCGCTCGAGATCACGTCCCGCGCGGTGTTCGCCTTTGATCGGCTGTTCCTTGCAATCGCCGCACTTGCCGGCGGGAATGAGTTCGCGAAAAACGGCAGAGTCCCTCTTCAGCAGCTTTTTGTATTCCTTGTGATCGGACCCGCCGTCATCGCAAATGTTCTGGACATCGATCGTCGTCCCATCCGGAACAGTGATGTACGCGCCGGTCTCCGCGTCGCGCAGTGTGACGCGTGTACCTGAGTTGTCTGTTGTCGCGCCGGTAAACGTCACGATTTTCGCGAAACACTGCGGGGCGTCCCCTGGCGGGTCATAGACGCCCTGCTCCTCATAGCAGGCGGTAACGTCGACTGTGCCTGACGAGTAGTGCACATAAGCCACGACGCCGCGATGCGGTCTGCCGCGCTGAACTTCATCATCGAGTTCGTCGTCAGCAAATACCTCGTCCGCGCGGTGATGTATGACTCCGGGCAGGTGCGGAACTCGAGTCTCGAAGAGTGGTTGGAGGGTGACTTTTCCCGGGTTCAGGTTTTCGATAAAGATCGATGGTCGTTGGGTGAGCGGATACGCGACGCAGTCGTCACCCTTCACTCCGTCCCACCTGTTGTCCGTGGTGTCCAACGTTCGCGCAATCAAGAAGGGGCGGTGTTTCCGCTTCCCGTGCGTCGCGACCACGATCGCGCGCCTGCTGCCGTCGCTGAGCTCGTGATGAAGGATCAGTCCTTCGAAATTCAGAATGACGTTCGACATCTCACATCCTCCTCTTCATGATCCATAGAGTTGCAGTGCCGCCCACGCTGCTGGTGTGCGCAGGCGCGGGTCAGGGTGATGAAGCATTTCGAGCTGGGTGGTTCGCACCGCCGTGGCGGGCGGCACGCCGGCTGCGATGCGGCGATGAAGAAGAATGGAGAATGCGCGGGCGGCCGCATCGTCGACATCCCACAACGCGCCGACGACGCTGCGGGCGCCTGCAAGCAGGAACGCATTGGTCAAACTCGATGCGCTCATTCCGCGGCTCGCTTTCGTAGCGGTGCGGCAACCGGCCGCCACGACGACGTTGACGCGACGGAGATCGCTGGCTGCGATCTGGTGCAGATAGAGCTCTCCCGGCGTGCCGCCGGCAGCGAGCAGCAAGGCGGACCGCCCTGGATC
>DASVRB010000265.1:0-3507 GCA_036388835.1 Thermoanaerobaculia bacterium
CGTAGTTGGTGTGCGTTTTCTGCAGCACCGACGCGAGGCGCTCGAGGCCCGCACCGGTGTCGACCGAGGGGGCGGGCAGCGGATTGAGCACGCCGTTCTCGTCGCGGTCGTACTGCATGAAGACGAGGTTCCACACTTCCATGGTGTCGTCGCCGGGGCCGTTGACCAGCTCCGGAACGTTCTTCGAGAGGTCGTCGCCGCGGAAGTAGTGAATCTCGGAGCACGGTCCGCACGGACCGGTGTCGCCCATCTGCCAGAAGTTGTCTTTCTTGCCGAAGCGCAGCACGCGCTCGGGACGCGCGCCAACCTTCACCCACAGCGCGGCCGCCTCTTCATCGGCCGGCACTTTGTCGTCGCCTTCGAAGACGGAGAACCAGAGACGCTCGGGATCGAGGCCGTAGACCTTGGTGATCAGTTCCCACGCGAAGCGGATTGCGTCTTCCTTGAAGTAGTCGCCGAACGAGAAGTTGCCGAGCATCTCGAAAAAGGTGTGGTGGCGCGCGGTGCGGCCGACGTTCTCGAGGTCGTTGTGCTTGCCGCCGGCGCGGACGCATTTCTGCGAGGTCGTGGCGCGCGTGTAATCACGCTGCTCGCGGCCGAGGAACGTGTCCTTGAACTGGTTCATCCCGGCGTTCGTGAAGAGCAGCGTCGGATCGCCCGCGGGAACGAGCGAGGAGCTGGAAACGCGGCGGTGGCCGTTTTTCTCGAAGTATTCGAGGAAGGCCTGACGGATCTGGCTGGTGGTGAAAGTCACGAAGTCTCCTGTACGTCATCCTGAGCCGCGAAGACGGCGAAGGATCTCAAATGCGACGGCCGGGAGCTGTGGCTGCAATCGTCGTCGCCGAGATCCTTCGCTGCGCTCAGGATGACGGGGGCGTACGCATCTCGCTCAATAGCTCCGCGACGAGCGCGGCATCGTAACCCTGCTTCAACAGATATCCGGTCAGTTTGTTTCGCCCCTCGGCGGTACTCAGAAAGTCCGCACCATGCCTTCGGATGAGGGCGCGGGCGCGCTTTGCGCCGAGGGAGAGGAGCGCCTCGCGCTCGCGCTCGGGATCGACATTTTCCTCGACCGCTTTCGCGGCCGAGCCGCGGTCGATGCCGGCCGCTTGCAGCTCCATGACGATGCGGCGTCCGCCGATGCGGCGGTTCGCGCGGGTGCGGACGAACGCACCCGCGAAACGCTCGTCGTCGAGCCACTTCTCCTCGTGCAGTCGGGCAATGGTCGCGTCGATGGCGCTCTTCTCGAACTGCTTCGCCCTCAGTTTTCGGCGCAGCTCCAGCTCGCTGTTGAAGCGGTATTTGAGGATGCGCACCGCGGCGAGGTAACAGGGATCGGGAGTGTCGGACACGTTGCGGGCAGTCTAGCGCGCGAGGACGCTCGCGAGCCCGGCGCGGCGTCTCTGGTGGAGCGGGGGGCGCTGCTCGAGCCGTCATCCTGAGCGTCAGCGAAGGATCAAAATGCGACGGCCGTCGCGGCTGAGATCCTTCGCTGACGCTCAGGATGACGGGGATGGTGCGGTGCTAACATCCGGCGCCCGTGAGCAGGCGCCTGCAGATCGTTCTCGCCGTCTGTGTCATCGCCCTCGCCGCCCTCGCCTTCCTGCAGCAACGGCCGCTCGACGTCTTCTGGGGTCCGGACAGCGCGAACCGCTTCATCCAGGTGCAGCAACTCCTGCGCAGCGGCTCGATTCGCGTCGAATACCCGGCCCGCGATGTCGATCCCGAAATGACCATTGCACCGACCGGCGGCCATCACTTCATCCCGCGGGACGGCGAACTGGTCTCGTTCTATGGACCGGCGTTTCCGCTGCTCACGGCGCCGCTGTATGCGGCGTTCGGCGCGCCGGGGTTGTTCGTCATTCCGATTGCGGCGACGCTGCTGCTCGTGCCGCTGTTCACGCTGTCGCTTCCGGAGCGGCGCACGATGTTCGCGGCCGCGCTGCTGCTCGTGTTCGCCACTCCGCTCTTCTTCTACACGGTCGTTTATTGGGAGCACACGCTCGCGGTGACGCTGGCCATCGCGGCGTTCGTGCTCGCGACGCGCGATCGTCCACTGCTCGCGGGACTCGCCGGCGCCGCCAGCGCGGTCTTTCGCGAGGAGGGATACATCGCCCTCGCCTGTCTCGCCATCGCCATGCTCGCGACGCGTGCGAGTCGCCGTGCAATCGCGCTGCTCATCGCGGGTGCCGCGGCAATCGTGATTCCGCTCTGGATCGCGAACTTCCTCGTCTTTCAACATCCCCTCGGCCTGCACGCGGCGGTCTACGGCGGTTTCCGCAGCGGCCTCGCCGAAAAGGCGACGAACTTTCTCGTTTACTTGTTCAACTTCACGAGCGATCCGCTGCTCCGCCGCATCCTGCCGCTGCCGGCGATTGCGCTCGTGCTGATGGCGCCGCTGCGCAGCTCGCGCGTGGTCGATGCAATCCGCACGTTTCTCCTCTACGCGTACGCAGCGTCGGCGTGCGTCTACGCGTGGCTGCTCGTCAACAGCAGCGCACCGCTGCGCGAGACGCTGTCGACGCAGGCGCTGTTCGGGATGATTCCGTTCGCGATCGTCATTGCGGTGACGTGGCGGCAGTTGCCGCGCTTTCTCATCGTGACGATCGCCTCCGCGATCGTCCTGACTTGCCTGCTGCTGAATCAGGCCGACGTCGGCATCATCTGGGGACCGCGGCATTTCCTTTGGCTCGTGCCGTTGCTCGTCGTCGCGCTGTTGCAATCGCTGCCGCATCTGCCGCGCGCAGCGTGGGGCGCGGTGGCGGTGATGATCGGCGCGGCGCTGGTGATCGAGGCCGCGGGGCTGCGCCTCCTCGCGCAGAAACTGGCGTTTTCACGCGACACGGTGGCCGCGGTGCGGCAGAGCAACGCGACCGTCGTGGCGACGGATGTGTTCTGGGTCCCCGAGGAGCTCGCGCCGATTTTTCTCGAGAAGCGGCTCGTCTACGTGCAGAGCGATGAACAGCTTGCGGCGCTGATTGCGATCCTGCGGCAGCGCGGCATCACGCGAGTTGATTTCGTCGCCTCGCGGCGCTTCCGCCGGATCACGAACCGCGGATTCGCGCCGCTGCTCCCGCACGTCCGCTCGCGCCAGCGCATCGGCGGCAGCGAGCCGCTGCTCGAGCTGATGCTCCTCCGCGCGGAATTGCGGCGCTAACGAAAAACGGCGCCTTGCGGCGCCGTCCTCAATCAGATGTTGTTGGAGAAATCGAACGGCGATTCGTCGCCGAACGGATCGTCGCTGCCGGTGCCGTGGATGGTGAGCTTCGACTCCATCTCTTCTTTCGACATGTCGGCGGTCGACTGGATGCCGGAGAGCTTGAGGCGGAACTCGTCGGGATTCGACGCGCGGCGGAGCGCTTCATCGAGGGTGATCAGGCCGTTTTTGTAGAGCGTGTAGAGCGACTGATCGAAGGTCTGCATGCCGTACTGCGAGGTGCCCTGCGCGATGGCGTCTTTGATCAGCTTCGTTTTTTCTTTGTTCTCGATTCAGTCGCGGATGTACGC
>DASVRB010000266.1:0-6218 GCA_036388835.1 Thermoanaerobaculia bacterium
CATTACCGCTCGATCCTCGAAGCGCTGCACGGCCCCGAGTACGACGGCGTGCGGCTCTTCATCCTCACGAACGGCCTCGGGCTCACGCCGCACACCTGGAAAGCGATGCCGCACCTCGCCGAGAAAATCGTCGAGCTGCGCGTCTCCGTCGATGCCGCGTACAAAGCGACTTACGAAGACGTTCGCCGGCCCGGCCGGTGGGAAGTCGTTCGCGAAAATCTCGGCACGATGGCGGAGCTCGACCGCGCCGGCATCTTCATGCGCAATCGCTCCACCGGCGCGGCGAGCGTGGTGCGCACCGATCTCAATGTGGTGATGGAAGAGCCGTACAGCTTCGTCATCGCGTTCGTCGTGCAGAGCGTCAACTTCCGCGAGATGCCGGAGTTCGTGCGCCTCGGCGAGGAGCTCGGCGCGGCGGTCGTCTTCCAGAAGTACTACAGCTTCGGCCACGAGCCGCCGGCCGTCTTCGCGTCGAAAGACGTGACCTCGCCCGCGCATCCCGATCACGACGAATTTCAGGCCATCCTGCGCGATCCGATCATGCAGAGCCCCAACGTCTCGCCCGCGTTCCTCCGGCAGCTCGAGACCCGCACCGCATGAACGACGTGACCGACATCCCGTACGACCTGCTGATGAAAATTCAGCACGGCACGATGAACTACCGCTATCGCGGCGTGCCGATGCTGAAGAACCCGTTCGATCTCGCGCTCTACACGATCCTGCTCGAGCGCGCGCAACCGGCGACGCTGATCGAGATCGGCACGCACGCCGGCGGCAGCGCGCTCTGGTTCGCCGATCAGCGGCCGGGCATGCAGGTCCTCTCGATCGATCGCCAAATACCCGCGAACGTCGCTCATCCCTCCGTTCGATTCGAACGTGGCGATGCCGAACATCTCGGCGGCGTGCTCACGCCCGCGGTCATGCAGTCGCTCTCACGGCCGCTGCTGGTGATCGAAGACTCGAGTCATCTCGCGCGCACGACCAGCGCGGTGCTCGAGTTTTTCGACGAATGGTTGCAAGCGGGCGAATACATCGTGATCGAGGACGGCATCCTCACCGCGATGCGCGCCGGCGAGGCGTACGGCGGCGGCCCGCTGCGCGCCATTCACGACTTTCTGGAGCGCTCCGGCGACCGTTATGAAATCGACCGCACGCTCTGCGATTACTACGGCCGCAACGTGACGTGGAACGTCGACGGCTACCTCCGCCGCGTCGCCTGAGCGCCGGGATCACTGAGTTATCATTCACTCGTCCATGCGCCAATACTGGAAACTCGCATTGCGCGGTATCCGTCTGCTCAGCGTGCTCGCCTGGCGTCGCCGTCTGCGCCTGTCGGTCGAGCCGCGAGTGGTGCCGCTGCTCGTCAGCGAGCGCGGTGAGGCGCACGTCAAAGAAGTCCTCGAGTACATCCGCCTGCGCCTCTCGCTCGCGCTGGCCCTGCTCGCCGGCGGACCTTCCGTGCTCGACGATCCGCAGTTTGCGCGCGAGCTGCATTCGGCACTCAGCCCGCTGGCGTTCTGCCCGGAAATCACGGTCAGAGGGGCGAAACTCCGCGCGTACTGCGACATCAACGCGACCGTGACTCTGTTCGACGCGATCCTGCGCGAGATCGCCGAGGCGCTGTCGCTCGACGAGCTCGAGATCGCGACCCGAATCGCGGCCGTGTCGGTCAGCGCCCGCGAAGCGCACATCGCCGCCGGCCGCCGCATGCTCGCGGCCGGACGGTACGACGACGCCGCCGCGCACGCGCGCCTGGCGCTCGACGTCATCACCGCTTGTCCCGTGTCGCAGAAACTGCTGGTCGATGCGTTGCGCGCGCGGCGCGCTGCCGGCGCGACGCTCACCGCCGCGGAAGAGAACGGCCAGGCCGACCTGCGCGGCCGCTTCTGCCCGCGTCCGTTCGAAGTGATCGTCAGCGGTCAGGGCGTGCGGTGGGACGAAACGACCGGCGCAACGGAACAGGTGATGGGCTCGACGTACGCGTGCGACTGCGCGGCGTGGGTCCCGTTCGTCACCGGCAACATGCTCGAAGGGGAGTCGGCCGACGCGGTCTGGAACTCTCCCGGGATGCAGGAAGTGCGGCGATCGGTGCTCGACGGCGACTATTCGTATTGCAGCCGGACGCTCTGCCCGCTCATCACGAACGGCGTGCTGCCGCGGAACGAGGAGATCACCGCGCCACGTCTCCGCCGCATCATCGAGAATCGCGAGACCGTGCTGGCGGACGGACCGCGGCTGGTCGCACTCGGCCACGACAGCTCGTGCAATCTCGCCTGCCCCACCTGCCGCAACGAGCTGGTGATGGCGAACAAGGAACAGAGCGAGCGGCTCGAGCGCGGGCGCGATCGCGTGATCCTGCCAATGCTGCAGAACCGGCCGATCGGCGTTCACCTCACGTCGTGGGGCGACCCGTTCGCGAGCCGTCATTACCGCTCGATTCTCGAAGCGCTGCGCGGACCTGAATACGACGGCGTCCGACTTTTCCTCCTCACGAACGGCCTCGGCCTGACGCCGCACACCTGGAAAGCGATGCCGCAGCTCGGGGAAAAAATCGTCGAGCTGCGCGTCTCGGTCGATGCCGCCAGCAAAGCGACTTACGAGAACGTGCGCCGCCCCGGCAAATGGGAAGTGATTCGCGAAAACCTCAACACCATGGGAGAGCTCAGTCGCGCCGGCACGTTCCTGCGGAATCGTTTTGCCGGCGGCACGCACGCCGTCACCAGCGACCTGCAGCTCGACATGGAACAGCCCTACAGCTTCGTCATCGCCTTCGTCGTGCAGAGCGTGAACTTCCGCGAGATGCCGGAGTTCGTGAAGCTCGGTGAAGAGATTGGCGCCGACGTCGTCTTCCAGAAGTACTACAGCTTCGGACACGAGCCGGCCTTGATGTTCGCGGCGAAGGACATCACCGCGCCGTCGCATCCCGATCACGACGAGTTCCAGGCAGTCCTGCGCGACCCCGCCATGCTCAGCCCCCGCGTCGTGCCGACGTTCCGCACGCAATTCGAGACCCGCACCGCGTGAGAACGCGGCGCACCCTCCGTTCCGCGGCCGCGGCCACGCTGATCCTTCTCGGCAAGGTCGCCGGCCGGGTGAGGTACGAGGCCTCGGCAGTTGTCGCGTGGGGCAGTGCGAATGCGGCGCGAAAAGCGATGCACACCGCGTTCGCGCCGTTTGAATCGTCGCCGGGAACCGCGTCGCGCGGCCTCCGCGGAATGACGTTCGAAGCGTCGCGCCTGCGCCGTTTCGCGCGATCGCTGCAGCACGGCGATGACGCCAACCGCCGCCTCTTTCTCGACCTGCTCCTCGAAGCCGCGCGGCTCGCGCAGTACAGCTTCCGCCGGCCGAAGATGCAGTCGTACGTCGATGTCTCCGTTCGCGTGGCGGCGATCCGTGCGCTTGCCGCGTACGTCGCGCGGGAGCCGCTCTTCGGTGGCGACGCCGGCGCCGTCACGGCCGCGCTCCTCGCGCATGTGCCCGACGATCGCGGAGCGCTGCTCGCACACGCCGAACTGCTCCTCGACCGCGCCAACGCCGAAGAAGCGACGCCCCTCATTCGACGCGCGTTGCGCATCCAGTCGGTCTGCCAGACCGCACAGCAGTTGCTCGCGCGCGCCGTTCCCGGCGTCGACTACGACCTCCGCGACAAGTTCTGCCCGATGCCGTTCACGCACCTCTCGACGAGCTACAAGGGCGACGCGTTCGCGTGCTGCTGCTCGGCGTGGGTGCCGTACTCGATCGGCAGCGTCATCGACGCGCCGTCCGCCGAGGCTGTTTGGAATTCGGAAGAAGCAATCGAGGTGCGGCGGTCGGTGCACGACGGCGACTTCAAATACTGCAGCCGCACGCTCTGCTCGTACATCGCCGCGCGCGCGTTGCCGACGAAAGCGGAGATCGTCGATCCCATCCTGCGCCGCTACATCGACGAGCGCACCGTCGTCATCCCCGAATCGCCAGCCATGGTGCAGATGAATCACGACCCGAGCTGCAATCTCGCCTGCCCGTCGTGCCGCACCGAGATCACCACGGCCCGCCCTGACGAACAGCGCGGTTATCTCGACGCGGCCGACCGCGTGCTGCTGCCGCTGCTGCGCGGGATGGATGGAACGACGTACATCTCCGGCGGCGGCGAGACCTTCGCGAGCGTGCACTATCGCAAGATCCTCGGCGCGCTGAACCGCCGCGACTTTCCCGGCCTCTCCATCTTCCTGATCACCAACGGGCAGCTCCTCAACGCGAAACGGTGGGCCGAGTTCCCGCACCTGCCGGAAATGATCGGCAACCTCTCGGTCTCCATCGACGCCGCGCGCGCCGAGACGTACGAGCGCCTGCGCAGGCCCGGCAAGTGGAACGTGCTGATGGAGAACCTCCAGGTGATGGCGGCGATGCGCCGCGCCGGAAAGATCGCGCGCTTCCAGATCAACTTCGTGGTGCAGGCCGACAACTTCCGCGAGCTTCCGGAGTTCTACGCGCTCGGCGACCGCCTCGGCGTCGACAGCTTCTGGCTGCAGCGCCTCACGAATTACGGCGCGTTCTCCGAGCCGGTCTTCGCGAAAGCAGACGTCACCTCGCCGCTGCATCCCGATCACGCCGAGCTGCTCGCCATCCTGCGGCAGCCGTTCATGAGCGATCCTCGCGTCGACATGGCCATGCTGATGCCGGTGCTTCCGGAATTCGTCGCGTCCGGCGCCGTCAATCCATGGCTCCTGATTCGTGTTCCGCAATGAACCGCCGGCAACAGAGACAGACCATCTCGCGGAGCCGAACGCTCCGTCGCGCATGAGCCATCAATTCGACCTCGAGCCGGAGTTCCTCGAGCTTCATGAGCTCTGCCGCGAGCAGACCATGACCTCGCTCGAGCGGATGTACGCGCTCTGGACCGCAACGCGCTACATCGTCGACAACGACATTCCCGGCGATTTCGTCGAATGCGGCGTCTGGCGCGGTGGCTCGGTGATGTTGATGGCGCTGACGCTGCTGCGCCTCGGCGATACGACCCGCAACATCTGGCTCTACGACACCTTCGGCGGCATGACCGCACCGACCGTCGACGACGTGCAGACGATGAGCGGCCGCGCCGCGTCAGACATCCTCCGCGAGCACGCGCAAACGCCCGACGATCCGTTCTGGGGCATCGCCCCGCGCGACGTCGTCGAGAACAACCTCCGCCGCACCGGTTATCCGTTCGACCGCTTCCGCTTCGTCGAAGGCGACGTCATCACGACACTTCCGGCGATCGCTGCCGACACCATCGCCCTGCTACGCCTCGACACCGACTGGTACAGGTCCACACGGCACGAGCTCGAGCAGCTCTATCCGCGCCTCACGGCCGGCGGCGTCCTGATCATCGACGACTACGGCTACTGGCGCGGCGCCCGAAAAGCAACCGACGAATACCTCGCCACCCTCACCCCGCGCCCCCTCCTGCAGCGGATTGATTACACCGGACGGATGTGCGTGAAGAGGTAAGTTTGGAGTGCGGCGACGCCAGTCGCCGCTTTGGTACGCCGAGGCGCCAGCCTCGGCAAGGGCGGAGGCTCGCGCCTCCCGAAGAAAGCAGTGGCTCGCGCGACGCCACCGCGGCGACAGCCGCGGTTTTGGAGTGCGGCGACGCCAGTCGCCGCTTTGGTAAGCCGAGGCGGAGGCTCGCGCCTCCTGAAGAAAGCGGTGGCTCGCGCCACCGCACTCCAAAACGCTACGCGCTTATCAACTCCAGCACCCTTGGCTTCACCACCGTCCCGTACAACTCGATCGACCCCATCATCAACTCGTGCGGAAGCGGTCCGTTGCTGTACTTCAGATCGAAGCGATCCGCGCCGAGGATGCGGACCGTCTCCACGATGCGCCGTGCGACCGTTTCGGGTGAGCCGACGTAGAGCGCGCCGCTCGTCGTCTCCGCATCGAACTTTGCACGCGTCGGCGGCGGCCATCCGCGCTCGCGGCCGAGCTTCTCGAAAAGCTGGCGGTAGTGCGGCCAGAACTGCTCCTTCGCTTCATCGTCCGTGCGCGCGATGTGGCCGGGCGAGTGAATGGCGATGCGCTTCCGGTCGAAGCCGTGCTTCTGCAACGCGTCGTGGAACAGCCGCACATACGGAGCGAACCGCGACGCCTCGCCGCCGATCACCGCGAGATTGAGATTGAAGCCGTAGCGCGCCGTCCGCACCACCGACTCCGGCGTCCCGCCGACCGCGATCCAGGTCGGCATCCCCTCGGCGTGC
>DASVRB010000267.1:0-2815 GCA_036388835.1 Thermoanaerobaculia bacterium
GTGGGTGCGGCCGTCCGTTCGTGCGAGCGATCGCCGCAGGAGCGGCCTGCCGGTGCGAACGCAATGGCTTGCCGCCAGTACCGATACAGCGACGTCATTGCAGACTGCAGTGCTGCAACTGCGGAAAATTCATGCGTGGCATCAGCTCGAATCGCCCGCCGAATCGCGAGCGCAATATCGTCTGGCCGTGCGGCGGCAGCGCGACGGCGCGCCGGTGCAGAGCGAGGTCACGGGTGAGACGCGGTACGCGCTTGCACTCAGCACCGCCTCGACTCCGGCGCCCGCGCAACAGCGCTATTACTACGCGTTCGTCATCGACAGCCACGGCAACGGCATCCTGCTGTTCCCGCGGCGCGGGTCGGTCGAGAATCGTTTTCCGCTCCGTGCTGCCGCTCCACCACCTGCGGAGATCGCGCTCGCGCCGGCCGGTCTGTTCGAGGCCGGGCCGCCGTATGGAGTCGATACCTATTTTCTGCTGTCGACCGACGAGCCGCTCCCCAATCCGGCCATTCTCGAATGGGATGGCGTTCGCGGCGCCCCACAGGCGAGCTCACCACTCGAGGAATTGCTGCTCCTCACGACCTCCGGGCGCCGCTCTGTCCGTGTGCTGACGCCGGCTACCTGGTCGCTCGAGCGGGTGATCATCGAGTCGGTGCCGCCGCCACGGAGCCGCGCGCGCTGACGGTCGCCACAAATTTCGGCGGCCCGTGTCTTTAGTGACGACCTTCTCGCCGCGCGGTGCCGTTGCCGGCACTCCCAAAGGCACACTCACGCGGCCCGCGCGGCCGAGAAGGTCACTGTCGTGTCATCCTTAGGGTCCGCTACCCAAAAAACAATCGACCGCGTTTTCCTGATCGGAGGGCCGCGCTGCGTGAGAACGTCCCGAGTCCTGTGGGTCGTCGTCCCGACGACCTTGCTGCTCATTTTCCTGCTCGTTCATCTGCGTCCGGAAATCCTCAGCGATAGCCGCGGCGTCCGCCGCATCAATCCCAGCCAAAAAACGCCAGTGCCATTCGACCGCATGCAATCGGCGGCCTTGTTCGTCGGCGTACGCGAATTCGATGGAAACCTGACCCTGGTCCCGTACGCCGCCGACGATGCCGTCGACCTCGCGCACGCCTTTGCGATGCGCGAAAAGGTGAATCTCGTCCCGCCACGCCGCGTCGTACTGGCCTTAGCGGGCGATCCCCAAAAACCGGAATCGCGAACGCGTCTGAACGAGCTGAAAGCCGCCGGCGCACAGATCGTCGAAGCCACACGCGACAACATCAACGCCCTCCTCGAGCGGCAGGCCCGCCTCGCCGGCGCGAACGGAATGCTCATCGTCTCCTTCGCCACACACGGCTTCATTGAAGAAGGCGTCCCGTATGTGCTCGGAAAAACCTCCTCGTTCGAAGCCGAGTCGGCAATCTCGACCGCCGCGGTGCTCGATACCGCCGCGCTGTCGGCCGCGCGAAGGTCGTTGATTCTGCTCGATGCGTGTCGGGAACGGGTGCCGAGCGAAGCGCGCGCCGCGCCTGACGCAATGAAGCGAACCGCGCCGCTGATCGAGAGGATGAGCAGGATTGACGGTCAGGTGGTCATGTACGCCGCGGCCGCGGGCAAATACGCCTACGACGACCATGTCGCGATGAACGGCGTCTTCACAAAAGCCGTACTGGACGGGCTCGACTGCCGCGCCACGCAAAAGAGCGGAGCGGTCACGGTCGATACGCTCCGGCATTATGTCGACAAGCGGGTCCGGCTATGGCTGGCAAAAAACAATAAGCCGGTCTCGGGGATCCAGGCTGTTCTCGACAGCAGGACGCACACCATGCCTCTCGCCTTCTGCCTGTTGCCCGCTGGACCCGCAAACGTGGAGATCGCGGGAAGAACCATTACCGTCTATGACGATGAAGATCAGTTTCTCTGGCGCGCGGAGCTGAGCGGTCGCGTCGAGCGAGCGGATGTCGCCGATCTCGAAGGGAACGGCAGTCGTGAAGTGATCGTAGGCCTCAACGACGGCATCAAACGGATCGAGGCGTTCAGCGCGACGGGTCGTCCATTATGGGTATTAGGCGATCCCACGATGCAAGTACGGACATACCTCGTGACGAGCCTCTTCAAGAAAAGCACCTCGCAGGTCATTGCCCTCACTCAGAACGCTGCCGCCTCAGAGTCGCGGGTGTCGGTCTTTGCCGCCGCCGGGCGGCTTTTCCCCGATTACGTCCATCGCGGCCGTCTCGAGGACCTGCTCGTCGATCGGGCCACGAGATACCACGACGCGATCATCATCGTCACGGCAAAGAACGCCGCGCGCGAGGCGCGAGTGAAGGCCGGCAGCGCCCTCGACACCGTGCTCATGCTCGATCCGAAGCGAAACGGATCGCTATCGCAACTCTGGCGCGGCATCTTCGACCGCGACGTTCGCATCGGTCGCGTGGAGATCGTCGATTCGAACGATGACGACGAACGCGAGCTCGCCATCCGCACCTCGAATGGAACTGTCTACGTCGATTTCACCGGCAAAGCCATCTCGTCCGAAGGCCCGCCATTCACGCTGCTGGCAAAGTAGCGGGTTGGTGTCATCCCGAGCGTAGCGAGGAACCTGGGGTGGGTGGGGCGCGATGCACATGCCTGCCGCCCCGCCCGCCCAGGCCCCTCGCTACGCTCGGGGTGACAGAGAGGGGGCGCTCCGCTTTTCATCACATGTGCGAACGAGCCCGGCTCTTGTGGAGCGGCGGGCCGCTTCGGCCGCCGGGGTGTTCGCGAGAAGGGAACGGCTCCGCTTTCGCGGCAGCTTTTCGAGCCTCGCTTCTGGTGGAGCGGCGGGCGT
>DASVRB010000268.1:0-5641 GCA_036388835.1 Thermoanaerobaculia bacterium
GGTTCTTATTGAACGACGCGGTGACGCCGAGCGGGTCGTCGTATGCCGGTTCGAGAATCGCGCGCGATTTGCGCAGGTCGGCGCCGAGGAAGAGCGCGTCGCCGGGAGCGAGCGCTTTGCGGAGGTCGAGCAGCATCGCGATCGCGGCATCGGGATCGAGATTGCCGATCGTCGAGCCGAGGAACAGCACGACGGTGCGGCCGTGATGGCGCGGCAGCGTGGCCAGCGCAATCGACGGCCGCGCGAAATCGGCACAGACCGCGGTCACGCGCAGGCCGGGATAGTCGGAGAGGAGATCGCGTCCGCTCCGCTCGAGCATCGCCGCGTCGACGTCCACCGGCACGTACTCCAGCTCCGGCGTGCGCGCGGTCAGCGCGTCGAGCAGGATGCGCGTCTTGCGCGCCGCGCCGCTTCCGAGCTCGATTAGCCGCACGTTCGAGCCGAACGCCTGCACGATCTCGTCGCGATGCGTCGACAGCACTTCCGCCTCCGCGCGCATGACGTAGTACTCGGGGAGGAAGCAGATCGCGTCGAAGAGCGACGATCCGAGCTCGTCGTAGAACCAGCGCGGCGGCAGCCACTTCTGCGCGGCGGTCAGACCGGTGCGGACGTCGCGGCCGAAATCGTCGGACGCCGCGATCGCGCGCAGGAGACGAAAGCGCGACGCTGGCACCACCGGCACTGCTGCGGCTGTCATGATCGAGAAATTGTAGCGTGCACCCCAAACCTTCCGCCGCTACCATGCGTCAGAACCGGCGTACCTCATGAAAGCCGTCATTGCTGCAGTTTGCGCGTTGCTCGTGAACGCTTGTTTTTCCGGCCATGCAGAGGCACCGGCGGATGCGCCGCTGCGCGTACGGCGCGGTGCATTCACCAGTGAAGTTTTGCTGTCGGGCGAAGTCGAGGCGGCACGCGGCGATTACCTGACCGTGCCGCGTCTGCCGTCGTGGCAGACCGCGATCAAGTGGCTGGCCGAGGATGGCGAGCCGGTGCAGGCGGGGCAGCCGGTGGTGGAGCTCGACAACAGCTCGCTCACCGCCGATCTCGAGACGCGGCGGCAGAGCGCGATGCAGACCGCGCAGGAGCTGCAGCAGAGTGAGGCGCAGTGGGAGGCCGACCTGCAGCAGCATCGCCTCGACGCCGACAAAAAACGCTCGGAGCTCGACAAGGCGCAGCTCGAGGCGGCGGTGCCGCGCGACATCGTCTCGGAGCGGGTGTTCGAGGAGAAGCAGACGGCGCTGCGCCGCGCGACGATCGAGCACGAAAAGGCGGTCGATCTTCTCGCCTCGCGCCGCACGGCGATCGAAGCGGAGCGCCGCAATCTGCGGCTGCGCATCGAGAAGGCGGAGCGCGAGATCGCCATCGCCGAGGAGGCCATCACCGCGCTCGTCCTCCGCGCGCCGCGCGACGGCATCGTGGTGCTGCGCGATCACCCATGGGAAGGGCGCAAGTTTCAGCTCGGCGATCCCGCCCATGTCGGAATGGTGGTGGCGATGCTGCCCGATCTCTCTTCGCTGCGCGTGAAGGCGGCGCTGGCGGACGTCGACGACGGCCGCATCACCGCCGGCATGCCGGCCACGGTCGTGCTGGATGGATTTCCGGACATGCCGTTCAGCGCGCGCATCGCCTCGATCTCGGCGGTCGCGCAGGAGAGCCGGCGCCAGTCGCTGCGGCGGCATTTCGATGTGACGGTCACGCTCGACCGGCTTGATCGCGAGCGGATGCGCCCCGGTCTCTCCGCGCGCATCGTGGTGCGCAACGCAGCGCAGCCGTCGGTGCTGCTCGCGCCGCGCGCGGCGCTCGATTTCTCGGGCAATTCGCCACGCGCGCGGCTCGCGAACGGCACGACGCGCGAGGTGACGCTCGGCGCGTGCAACGCGCAGGATTGCATCGTCACGAAAGGGCTGCAGGAGCACGACGAGCTCGCGCGCGTGGTGGAGGTGCGCGGCCGTGCGTAAGCTGCGGATCGCGATTCCGATCGCCTGTCTGCTGCTGTTTCTGTTCGGCGGCTGGACGCTGCGCAACAAGCTCGCGGCCGATCGTCAGGGCGAGTGGGTGCGCGCGACGCGCGGCGATCTGGTCACCGGTTTCGAGGTGACTGGAACGCTCGCATCCGTCACCTCGGCCACGCTCGGTCCGCCCGCGCTCGACGACGTCTGGAACTTCAAGATCGCGATGCTCGCGCCCGAGGGGGCGGACGTGAAGCAGGGCCGCCCGGTGCTCGCGTTCGACACGAGCGAATTGCAGCGCCTCCTCGACGAGAAGAGCGCCGAGTCCGACGAAGCGCGCAAGCAGATCGAGAAGGAGCGCAACGACCTCGCATTGCGCAGCAAAGACGAGCGGCTGAAGCTCGCCGAAGCGCAGGCGCGGCAGCGCAAGACGGCGCTGAAGCTCGAAGCGCCGCCCGACGTCGTTGGACTCAACGAACGGAAGGCCGCCCAGATCGAGCACGCAATCGCCACGCGCGAGGTGACGGCGATCGCCGCGCGTCTGCGTGCGCTCGAGCGCGCCGCCACCGCGCGCATTGCGTTGCTGACGAGCCGCGAGCGCGAGGCGGCGGCGGTGGTGTCGCGCACCGAAAGCGCGATCGCACGGATGACCGTGATGTCGCCGCGCGACGGCACGATCGTCTACGTCACCGACTTCCGTGGCAACAAGAACAAGGTCGGCGACAACGTCTGGAAAGGTCAACGCATCGTCGAGATCCCGGACCTCACGCAGATGAAAGCGGAGGGTGAAGTGGACGAAGTGGACGCCGGCCGCGTGGCCGCGGGACAACGCGTCACGCTGCGTCTCGACGCGCATCCGGACGAGGAGCTGGCAGGCACGATCGTGCGCGCCGGCCGCACGGTGCAGACCAAACGCGGCACGCAGGATCCGTTGAAGGTGATGCGCGTCGACATCCGTCTCGATCGCACCGATCCGGCGAAGATGCGGCCGGGCATGCGTTTCCAGGGAACGATCGAGCTGGGCCGCGCGAAGGCCGCGGTGCTCATTCCGCGCGAGGCGATTTTCCTCGGCGCATCAGGGCCGTACGTGCAGCGCCGCAATGCGCTCGCCGTGGAGCGCGTCGCGGTGAAGCTCGGCCCCGAGAACGAAAAGTTCGTGCAGGTGCTGCAAGGCATTTCGCCGGGGGATCGGGTGCTGGTTGCGAAGGGCGAGGAAGAGGAGAAGACGTCGTGAGCGCGGCACGCACGATCGCGCTCGCGTTTTTCGCGCTACTGTCGTTCGCCTGCAGCGATTCGCGCGACGACGTCGCCACCTTCAAAGTCGAGGCGAGCACCTTCACGCGCAACGTCACGGCGGAAGGAACGCTGAAGCCGGTCAACGCCACCACCATCGCGGTGCCGGACAACGCAACGTCGCCGATGAAGGTGGCGTGGCTCGCGGACGACGGCGCGCTGCTGCGCAAGGGCGATGTGATTGTCCGCTTCGACGAGACTGATTTCGAGAACCTGCTGCTCACCGGCCGCGAGGATCGCGCGACGGCGACGAACAAGCTGGAGAAAGCGAGCGCGGAATCAGTGGCCACGCGCACGAATCTGAAGCGCGACGCGCGCCTCGCGCAGTCGGAGCTCGATGCGGCGCAACGATTCAAGTTCGACGACGCGGAGATCTTCTCGCGTTACGCGCGCATCGAATCTGAGGTCGATCAGGACCTCGCCTCGAGCCGCAAGCGTCACGCGGAAGAGGTCCTCGGCGTCCGCGACGATCTCTCCCGCATCGAGCGCGATCTCCTCGGCATCGAAGATCGCAAGGCAGGCCTGAAGATCCGGCAGGCGGAGGAAGGGCTGCAGGCGCTGCACGTGGTGGCGCCGCACGACGGCATTCTGGTCATGCAGCGCAACTGGCGCGGCGAGGTCGCGCGCGTCGGCGACACCATGTGGAGCGGGCAGCCGATCGGCGAGATTCCGGAGCTGTCGACCATGCGCGCCGAGGTGTTCGTGCTGGAAGCAGATGCCGCGGGACTGGCCGTCGATCAGAAAGCGACGCTCTTTCTCGAAGCCGATCCGCGCGCGCAGTTCAACGGCAAAGTGAAGTCCGTCGACAAGATGGCGCGGCCGCGCATCCCGCGGCAGCCGGTGCAGTATTTCGGCGTGAGCGTGGAGCTCGAGCGCACCGATCCGAAACTGATGAAGCCGGGCGCGCGCGTCCGCGCGATTCTCGAAGTGGAGAATCAGGCGAACGCGTTCGCAATCCCGCGCCAGGCGCTGTTCGACAAAGAAGGGAAGCGGCTCGTTTATGTGAAGCGCGGCGATCGGTTCGTGCCGGTGGAAGTGACGATCGGCTCGTCGAGCGCGGGACGCGTGGTGGTGACGAAAGGCCTGTCGCGCGGCGACGAGATCGCGCTCGAAGATCCGGAGGCGGCCGATGAACAACGCTGAGACGTTCCACACCGCGTTCGCGAATCTCGGCCGCCACAAACTGCGCACGTCGCTGACGATGCTCGGCATGGTCTTCGGCGTCGGCGCGGTGATCGCGATGCTGTCGATCGGAGCGGGGGCGGAGCAGAAAGCGCTAGAAGCGATCGGTAAGCTCGGCCTGCGCAACGTGATCGTCCGCGCGAAAACGGTGAAGCCGGAAGACCGTCAGGAACTGCGCAAGAAGTCGCTCGGCGTCTCGCTGCGCGACGCGGAGGCAATCGGCGAGGCGGTGCCGAACGTCGAGCGCGTGCTGCCGCGCATCGAAGTGAAGCCGTACAAAATCATCGCCCCCGGCGCGAAGACGAAAGGCAAGGTGTTCGGCGTGTCGTGGCGCTACCGCGACGTCGCCGACGTCGGTCTCGCGGAAGGGCGTTTCTTCGACGCACGCGATGAGAACGAGCACGCGCAGGTCTGCGTGATCGGCCAGGAAATCCGGCGCAATCTGTTCGGCTACGGCGCGGTGATCGGCAAGCGGCTGAAGGTCAACGACGTCTGGCTCGAAGTGATCGGCGTCCTCGCCACCGACGCGGAGGCAGGGGAGCAATCGAGTGCGAAAGAGCTCTGGATTCCGGCCAGCACCGCGATGCGCAAATTCGATCGCGATCCGCTCGACGCGCCGGTCGACGAATTGCTCGTCACGTTGAAAGACGGCGTCTCACCGAAACGCAGCGCCGACGTGATCGAGCCGCTGCTGCAGCGCCTGCACGGCGGCGCGGACGATTACGAGGTGGTGATCCCGGAAGCGCTGCTCGAACAGAGCCGCCAGACGCAGCGGATTTTCAATGTCGTGATGGGCTCGATCGCCGGGATCTCGCTGCTGGTCGGCGGCATCGGAATCATGAACATCATGCTGGCGAGCGTGCTGGAACGTACGCGCGAGATCGGGGTCCGCCGCGCCATCGGCGCCACCCGCCGCGACATCCGCGCACAGTTCGTGATCGAGTCGTTCGCCATCTCCCTCCTCGGCGGCATCTGCGGAATCATCATCGGCATCGTCCTCGCGCGCATCGTCGCCGCCTACGCCGGCTGGCCGACCGTGATCACGTTCTGGTCGCTTCTCCTGTCGACAGGCGTGTCAATCAGCGTGGGACTCGCGTCCGGCATCTATCCCGCGGCAAGAGCAGCGGAGCTGAATCCGGTCGAGGCGTTGCGGTACGAGTGAGTTTTGGAGTGCGGCGACGCCAGTCGCCGCTTTCACTCGCGGCCGCGATGCCGCC
>DASVRB010000269.1:0-3491 GCA_036388835.1 Thermoanaerobaculia bacterium
CTCGGGGGTCGCGGCGCGCTCGGCGAGCTGACGGTAGTAGACCCGCGTTTCGACTTCAGACTGGATCGCCTCGCGAAGGACCTCTTCGACAGTTGTTTCTAGCGGTTTCATTGGGACCCGCGTGATGATATGCGGAATTGAAAATTGAAAATTGAAAATTGAAAAAACGAGAGCGACCTCACGGCCGCCCTCGCATGTTCAACTGTCTTCAATTTTCAGTTTTCAATTTGCCTCAAGCGCCGCGATAGACATCCGGGTTCGGCGCGTCCTGATCTTCGAACGGCGCCTCGCGCAGCGGCTGACCGATGCCGGTACCGCCGGCGGTGCCGCGCTTGTCGATCTCGCCGTAATACGGGCGGTAGCCCATCGGCGCGATCGGAAAGTTCGGTGGGACGACGAGGTCGCGCAGGCCGACCACCGCACGTGCGCGCGTGTCGATCGCCATCTCGTAATCCCGCGTCATGTAGATCGCATCCTCGGGACACGCATCGACGCAGTAGCCGCAGAACACGCAGCGCAGCATGTCGATGTCGTAGCGCACCGGGAACTTCTCGCGCGTGCGCTCGTCTTCACCCGCCTCGATGGTGATGCACTCGGCAGGACACGCCGTCGAGCACATGAAGCACGCCACGCATCGCGTCGTGCCGTCTTCGCGCGTGGTCAGGATGTGCCGTCCGCGGAAGCGCTCGGAGTAAACGCGCTTCACCTCCGGGTACGAGATGATCGGCAGACCCTTGTAGTTGAACAGGTTCTTGGTCAGGTGCTTCAGCGTGCGGAACATGCCGCCGATGACCTGGGGGAGATAGAGACGGTCCGAGAACGTCAGGTCCTGACGCTCGACCCGGACCACTCCTTCGGAAACGCGCGAGGTGGTCGTCATCTAGCGGTCCAGCTCTCCGGCAATGATGTTGAGTGAGCCGAGCGCGGCGATCGCGTCGGGGATCGTTTGTCCGGTGATCATCTTTCCGAATGCCTCGAAGATCGGGAAACAGGGCGGGCGTGCGCGGACGCGGTACGGATGCTTCGTGCCGTCGGAGACGACGTAGAAGCCGACCTCGCCATTGCCGCCTTCGACCTGAAAATACGTCTCGCCGACCGGCGGCTGAATGCCGTGCATGATCAGCTTGAAGTGATAGATCAGTGATTCCATCTCGTTGTAGACCTTCTCTTTCGGAGGAAGGGCCACATACGGGTTGTCGACCATGACCGGGCCGGGCGGCAGTCCGCGGTCGATGGCCTGCTGCAGGATGCGCAGCGACTGGCGCATCTCCTCGAACCGGACCAGGAAGCGCGCGTACGTATCGCCCCCTTCCGCGACCGGCACGTCCCAGTCGTACGTCTCGTAGCCGAGGTAGGGACTGGCCTTGCGCACGTCGAACGGAACACCCGTCGCGCGCAACGTCGGTCCGGTGAAGCCGAAGTTGATCGCGTCTTCGCGCGAGATGATGCCGACGCCGTCCACGCGATCGCGGAACACGCGATTCTTCATGATCAGCGCTTCCACGTCGTCGATGAATTTAGGCAATGTGTTGACGATGTGCTGCGCGTGCGCGAGGAAGGTCGACGGCACGTCGATGGCGATGCCGCCGACGCGGAGGTAGCTCGGCAGCAGACGCGCGCCGGAGCACGATTCGGCCAGCGCGATGATCTCTTCACGCGGCTGGAAGAGCCACCAGAAGTTCGTCAGCGCGCCCATGTCGACGAGGTTCGTGCCGATGCAGATGATGTGATCGGAGAGGCGATAGAACTCCGACAGCATCAGGCGGACGTGCTGCGCGCGGGCCGGCGCCTCGATGCCGAGGAGCTTCTCGACCGTCATGCAGTAGCCGACGTTGTTGATGATCGCCGAGCAGTAGTTCAGCCGGTCGGTGTACGGAATGACCTGCTGATACGTGTGCGTCTCCGACATTTTCTCGAAGCAGCGGTGGAGGTACCCGATCTCGCTTTCGGCGCCGATGATCGTCTCGCCGTCGAGCGTGACGACGATGCGCAGCGTGCCGTGCGTGGCGGGATGGGACGGGCCGAGGTTCAGCGTCACGCGCTCGAAATCCGACTCGTCCTCGTTCTGCTGATACTCCGGCGCGATCTTCGGCGTGATCGTGGAGACGCCCTGATCGGTGAGCAGCCAGCGTTGCGCCGGATCGTAGTCCTTGCGCAGCGGATGCCCCTGGAAGTTCTCGTGCGTCAGGATGCGGCGCAGGTTCGGATGGCCGTCGAAGCCGATGCCGAACATGTCCCACGCTTCGCGCTCGTACCAGTCGTAGCCCTGAAACACGCCGGTGCTGGTCGGCACGCTCTCTCCCTCGGCCAGCCGCACCTTGAGGCGCACGCGCTCGTTGGTCGCGAGCGAGTAGAGCTGGTAGACGAGGTCGAAGCGCTTTTCGCGATGCGGGTAATCGGAACCGAAGAGGTCCATCGGCAGCGTGAACTGCAGGTCGCGATGATCGTGCAGCGCGCGGAGCACGTCGACAATCGCGTCCTTTTCGACGATGAAGGTCGGCAGGTCCTGTCCGAGCTCCTGCGTCATCGCCGGGTTCGCGATCTTCGTCGCGATCTCCGCGCCGCGCGCGTCGGCGGCGGGTGCTTCGACCGGAACGTACGGCTGGCGGTTCGTCGGCGCAGGGCCGGTGTAGGGGATGGAGCTGAATTTCGTGAGAGTGCTCATCGTCTGATGTGCCGGTGCGCCTGCGCGCTCAGCCTCGGCGAATCTCCCCGCGCTCGATCTTTTCCTTCAGCTTGAGGATCGAATACATCAGGCCGTCCGGAGTGGGAGGGCAGCCCGGCACCCACATGTCGACCGGGATGATCTCGTCGATGCCCTGCACGACGTGGTCCGTACGGTAGAAGCCGCCCGACGTCGCGCAGGCGCCCATCGCGATCACGTACTTTGGTTCCGGCATCTGGTCGTAGATCTTTTTGAGGACCGGGGCGATCTTGTCGACGATGGTGCCGGCCACGATCATCAGGTCCGCCTGCCGCGGCGAGAAGCGCACGACCTCGGCGCCGAAACGGGAGATGTCGTAATGCGAGCTGACCATCGACATGAACTCGATGGCGCAGCAGGCGGTGCCGAACGGAAGAGGCCACAGCGAGTTGCCGCGGGCCCAGTTCACGACCTGTTCGAGCTTGGTCGTGACGTAGGTCGTGCTGCCGAGATCTTCCATCTCGCGATCGGCTTCGCCCGGAAGGGTGATCAGACCCTTTTCCGGACCCTCGCCGGGGGCGACGCCGGTCTTGCGGGCGATGATCGATCCTGGTTTCTCAATCTTTTGTGCTGGCATAGGTTGAACTCGGGATTTCGTCGCGACTTGCGCGGCCGCGGAAGCGGTAGGCGACCCCGCCGTGAGAGCCGCGATTCTATGTACTAGAGAAACTTTTCACAAGCGACGGAAATGCCCTTTGCACGCTCGATGCGAGATGCGCGCCGCGACCAGTGGAGCGGCGGGCTTCAGCCCGCCGACGTTATCCAACATTCGGCGGGCTAAAGCCCG
>DASVRB010000270.1:0-2358 GCA_036388835.1 Thermoanaerobaculia bacterium
CCAGACGATGACGATCGCGGTCCAGATGCCGACGCTGGTCAGCACCGCGGTGCCGATCGCGTATTCGTCGAACAGCATCGTGGTGACGCCGGCGCCAATGACGAGTGCCGCCTGCAGCAGCGCACCGCTGACGAGCTGAAAATCGGCGCTGTCGAAATACGTCCAGCGGCCCATCCCCTCGTCCGTGTCGCTGCTCAGCCGCCGCAACCGGACGGGGCTGAGCTGCAGCGCGAACGACCGCAGCGCGTCGAACATCAGGTAGAACACGCCGCAGACGACGGCGATCAGAACCCAGTGGATGTGCAGGTGCGGGACGCTACTTCCCATGTCGGTCGGGCGATTCTAGTGCAACGCCGCCTGCTCAGCTCAGGAGCATGGCGATCGCGGCCGCGAACAGCGACGCTTTGAGCACCCGCTCGGCGCGCTTGTGCAAGGTGTTGAACGCGACCCGCTCCGGATGGTCCTCGGCCATTTCGGGTGTGAGCTGCAGGCGCCGCGTTTCGAGCGCGCGCTCGAGGAACGCAATCTCGTACACGACCGCCATCGCCATCAGCAGCAATGCAATCCAGCGGAGGCCGATCCAGGTCATCGCGCCTCTTTCCCACGCCACGTGTTTGATCGCGGCGGCGACGATGGTCACGAGCAACGCCACGACGCGCACGCGTGCGAATCGGCGGAGCGTCGGACCGAAGATGCCGCCGGCCTGATGCCGCGGCAGCGCGCGAAACAACGCCGGCGCGACGAGTGCGCCGAGGACGAGCGTGCCGCCGATCCAGATCGCGAGACCGAGGTGGTAGAAAAGGTTCGTAACAAGGTGCGGCCAGTTGGGCATATTCAGGGCTCGAAGAGTAATCTAAATGCTCATGAACGCCCTGGTGCTGATGCTCGCGCTCACCTCCACGATCGTGCTCCGGTCGGGAGATCGGATTCCGGTCGAAGGGGCGGTGCGCGAGGAGAACGGCGTCGTGACCTTCCGCGCCGGGCGCCTCTGGTACTCCGTCCCGGCAGCCGAGGTGGAGCGGATCGAGAAGGCGGACGACAAAGCCACCGTCAAAGCGTCGGACACCGCGAAGAGCGAGAAGCCGCGACGCCCGCTCGCAGTCTCTGAAGAAGAGCGGAAGCGCCTGCTCGCGGAGCTGGAGAAGAATCATTCCGGAACGGCGCAGGAGCCGCTCCCCATCCCGAAGGAAATCCCGCAGCCGCCGTCGCGCACCGAAGCGGCCGAGCAGCGGCGCGAGGAGAACTACTGGCGTCGCGAGGCACGCACTCACGAGGAGACGATCCGCCGCGCGACCGAAGACCTCGCGCTGCTGGAGTCGCGTGTGGAGGAGCTGCGCGATCAAATCCACAGTTTCATCGCCCTCCGCTACCGCCCGCACCAGTTCACCTACCAGACCACGCAATTGGAGCGCGCGCTCCAGCAGATTCCGCACGCGAAGCTCGCGGTCACACGCGCGCAACGCGCCTACGACCAGTTCCGCGAAGACGCACGGCGGCAAGGCGTGATGCCGGGCTGGCTCAGGTAAGTCTCGTCCGTTGAGAGACGTCCCAGGATGGCTGCGGGACGCCCGCCTGCCGCGCTCTCTTTGCGCGATTCTGCGCCTTCTCTTCGTACATCGCGCGGTCCGCACGTTCGATCGCCGCGGCCAGATCCTCGGCGCCTGAAAAACGTGCGGCGCCGACGCTGACTTCGAGCTCAGGCACGGCGCCGAGTGCCTCACGCAGCGGCGGGAGGACCTCCTCGGGGAGCGCCGCCGGAAAGAGCAGCAGGAATTCGTCGCCGCCCCACCGATACACACGATCCAACGGCCGCACGCAGCCCCGCAGCGTCGCGACCAGACGCCGCAACAGTTCGTCGCCCGCCGCATGCCCGGCCGTGTCGTTGACCGTCTTGAGGTTATCCATGTCCACCATCAGAGCGGTGCCGAAGCGACCGCTGAGCGGCTCCAATCCCATGCCGTCGTCGTACGCACGCCGATTGAGCGCACCGGTCAGAGCGTCGTACAGCGAGACCTGCTTGAGCCGGTCGTGCGCCACAGCGAGTTGATAGCGCGCGTCCTCGCTCTCGCGGCTGACGTCCTCGAGCAGCAGCACGACCATGCCGTATCCGAGCACGGTCTGCAGAGTGAGGTCGAAGAAGCTGTTGTACTGAAGGAGGAAGTAGAGCGGTCCGCGCGGGTTCGACCACGGCTGAAAGCCCTCGACCGCGAAGCCGACGACGTACAGGATCCAGAGCGCCGCGATGCAACAGAAAACGACGCCTGTCGTGCGGCTCCCGAGCGTTGCGCGCGATCTCGACACACGAAGGAGGAGCCAGCCACACGCAACGAACGCCGCCACCAGCAGCGGCATCTGAAA
>DASVRB010000271.1:0-7878 GCA_036388835.1 Thermoanaerobaculia bacterium
CTTCGCTAACGCTCAGGATGACGAGAATCTAGGCCGTCCCTGAAGTCCCTCTTCTCCCCGCCAGAATCTTCACAAACGACCGCGAACGCAGCTCCTCCAGCGTCAGCCCGGTGGCCAGCGCTTCCTGTTCGGTGAGGGCGCCGCTGTTCATGCCGCGCAGGAAGTAATTGAGGAGGCCCTGGCCGGTCGCGGCGTCGTCGAAGACGTCGCCGACGAGGGTGGCCTGGCCGGCTTTCTCCATGAAATTGCGGAGGCGCTCGGTGGCGGCGGCAAGGCCGGAGAGGAAGAAGTCATAGACGGCCGCGTAGCGCGTCGGCAACTGCGCGGGATGGAGGTCCCACCCCTGATAGTAGGCGTGCACGAGCGAGTGCCGGACGTGCGCGACGTGCAGACGCCAGGCGCGATGAATGGTCTCGCGATCTCCGATCGGGAGAATGTTCGTCGCGCCATCCGAGAGCCACAGGCCGGTGCCGGAGTACGCGACCTGCATCATGTGCCGCGCGAAATCGCAGGCCGGATGATCCATCCGCTGTTCGGCCGCGGTGATGTTGCAGCTCGCGGTGTAGTCGTACGTCCCAAAGTGCGCGGCCACTGCCCGTCCGCGCGCCGCGTCGAGAAACAGCGGCAGGTTCGAGGCACCGTCGGCGCTGAGAATCGACTGCGTCGTCTCGATCATGAACTCGAGGCGTAATGAATTCGCCGGCAGGCCGAGGCGCGGCTCCATCGCGTCGAAAACATCGGCGAGCAGCGTGACCTGCTCGGGCAGCTGAATCTTCGGCAGCGTCACCACGAAGTTCGATGGCAGCGCGCCGCCCGATTCGGAGACCAGCGTCGTCAGCACGATGTCCATGGTGCGCAGGCCGCGGCGCAGCAGCTCCTGCGTGAACGGCTTGATGCGGATGCCGATGAACGGCGGCAAGGTCCGCTCGCGCATTCCGATGGCGAGTTCGCGCGCGACGATCTCCGCCTGACGGTCTTCCTCTTCATCGGGACGATTGCCGTACCCGTCTTCAAAGTCGACGCGAAAGTCTTCGACCGGCTCGCGTCCGAGCTTCTCGACCACGCGCTGCCACACCGTCTCGGCACGCGAGTCCTCGACGCCGATGGCGCGCGCGAAAACGAACGGATCGACGCCGTGCGCATCGAGCATGCGCACCGCTTTCTCGCCGAGCTTGCGCGTCGTGTCGCTCTTGAAAAGATGCGCGCCGCCGTAGACGGTGTGCACCGGTTGCCGCTCGCCGGCGCTGCCGGGAAAGCGGCGCATGAACGGCACGAGCGCGCGCTCGAGCGGCGCGGACATCTGCTGAAGCTCATCGGAAGAAAAACTGGTCGGCATGAGACGCGTTGTACGACAGAGCGGCGCGCGCGGCAACAGCGACGATCGTTCCGCTAAACTGCGCGCCGATGGCCACGCCGACCCCCGCTCGTTACGTGGCAGAGCTCCGTCGCCGGATCCGTCCGCAACTCCTCTTCTTCGTGCTGATCTGGCCGCTGCTCTCCATCGCCCTCGCCGTGATGATGCTGCGCGAACAGCCGATGGTCAGCTCGGTCGCGGTGCTGGCGGCGACGATCGCAACGTCGATCAGCGCGGCGCGGATGATCCCGGAACTGCTCGCAACCGGAGTGCTCGCCGCGCTCGCCGGCTGCGTGTTCTTCGCGGCCGCACATCGATTGCTGCGCAGCGAAGTGAACCGGATGACGCTGTGGATCGAGCCGCCGGCGATGCTGCTCGCGATCACGACCGGTTTCGCATTGCAGTATCCGGCGCTGCTGCGGCATCCGATGCTGATGTCGTTGCGCGGCGTGCAGGTGATGGCGGCGCTCGCGATCGTGGCGACGCTCGCGCTGCTCTTCGGCACGGTCGCGCGCAGTCGGCGCGCGTTCGCGGCGCATGCACTCGGCGTCGCGATGATCGTCTCGATCGCGTGGCTCATCGCCATCGCGCCGGCAGGCCGAACGAAACGCCCCGCGCCGCGCGATTCGGTGTTCCTGGTCGGACTCGATTCGTTGTCGCAGAGCGATCCACTCGCACCGCTTCGAAAGACGGTCGCGAACGCGGGCGGTGCGTGGTACGAAAATCCGGTCACGCCGGGGCTGATCACGAACGCGGTCTGGACCTCGATCCTGCAGCACCGGCACGTGCACGAGACCGGCGTCTTCCTGACGCTGCAGCGTCCCGACTGGCGCCGCTCGCCGTACCAGCTCGTGCGTGAGGCGAAGCGGCGCAACTTCGAGACGTGGAGCTTTTTCTCGGATCAATTCACCTGCTACGCCGGCTCGATCGCAGGCTTCGACGTCGATCGCAGCGGCCCGAAAGGGTGGCTGCAACTCGCGACCGCGACGCTGAAAGAGGCGCACATTCTCGGGCCGGTGCTGTTGCCGCGACTGCCTCGATTGCCGTTCGCGCAAACGCCGCCGAATCAGTCCGGCACGTACGCGTATTCGCTCGCCACGGAGCTGCGCGATCTCTTCACGGCCGGCCATCGCGACGAGCGCATTTTCGTGGCCGGGCATCTCGATTACCTGCACCAGGCGGCGTATCCGGCGCTCACCGATCTCACGGCCGACGAGCGCGCGCGCGTGCTCCGCTCGAAGGTGGCCTCGGTGGCGGACCTCAGTCTGCACTGGCAGTATCCGGAGCTCGAAGGTGAGCCGCTCGGCATTTACCGCTGGAAAATCGCCCGACTGCAGCAGGAGATCGATCGCGCGATTCGCGACACCGGCGTGGCCGATCCGGCGCGCCGCAATCGCATCGCGATCCTCTCCGATCACGGCTCGCGCAAGAACCTGGAGCTGCGCAATTTCGCGCGGCGGCAGTACTACAAGGTGCTGCTCGCGACGATCGGTATCCCGCACCGCGACACGCGCATGCCGATTGCGCTGCTCGACATTCCGAATCTCCTCGGCTGGCCCGATCCGTCGCGTCCCGGCCCGGCCGACCTGGTGGTCGAGTACACGAACGTGAAGGTGTCGGAGCACGCGGCAGTGTTCGGCGCCGCGGAGATGAAGCTCGACGGCGAGGTGCGCATCGATCCGCGGATCACGACGTTCCTCGGCAAGCGGCTGCTCGCCTACTGGCCGCACCGCGGCTCGCGCGAGTACGTCCCGGTCGCGGTCGTGCCGGCCGAAGTCGGGATGCAGAAGCGATAGCTGCGACGCGTCACGACGAACGGCTACACTTCGGCGCCGTGACCGACGCGCCCCGCCGTTCGATGAAGGAAACGCTTCGCCGCCGCGTGCTGCCGCAGTTGCTGTTTTTTCTCGTGCTGTGGCCGATCCTCTCGATCGCCGCCGGCACGATGATCGTCGGCGAGCAACCGTTCACGAGCAACCTCCCGGTGCGTTTCGCGCTCGCCGGCGTCACGGCCGGTGCCGCGAACATCATCCCGGAACTGATCGCGCTCGGCCTCCTCGCCGCGCTGACCGGCATCGTGCTGTTCGGCATCGCGGACGCAATCTTCCGCGGCCCCGACGTGCGCGGCATGCGCTGGCTCGAGCCGTTCGTGATGATCGTGGCGATCGGGGTCGGCTTCGCGCTCGAATATCCGGCGCTGCTGACGCATCCGCTGTTTCTGCTGATGCGCGCGCTGCCGGTGAAGGCGGCGTTTATCGTGATGCCGCTCCTCACGCTGCTGCCCGGCCTGATCGGACGCAGCCCGCGGCGCTTTTTCGCGCATGCATTGCCGGTGATCGCGATGGTGCTGCTGGCGTGGGCGATGGCGCTCGCACCACGCCCCTCGCACAACCGCACCGCACCGCGCGACTCGGTGTTTCTCCTCGGATTCGACTCGCTTTCACAAGCGGACACGCTACCGCTGATGCGGCAGATGGTCGCGCAATCAAACGGCGCGTGGTACGACAACCCGGTCACGCCGGGCCTGCTCACGAACAGTGTCTGGACGGCGATCGTGCAGCACCGCACGGTCCGCGAAACGGGCGTGTTTCTCACCTATCAATCGGCAGACTGGAAACGCTCGCCGTATCAATTGATCGCCGAGGCGGAGCGCCGCGGTTTCGAGACGTGGAGCTTTTTCTCCGATCAGTTCACGACGTACATCGGCTCGATCGCCGGCTTCGACGTGAATCGCAGCGGCCCGAAAGGCTGGCTGCAGGTGGCGACGGCGACGATGAAGGAGGCGCACCTCCTCGGCCCGGTGCTGCTGCCGCGCATGCCGCGCGTTCCGTTCGCACGCACGCCGGCGAACCAGTCCGGCACGTTCGCGTTTCACCTGCCGACGGAGATGCGCGACTTTTTCACGGCCGGCACGCGCGACGAGAAAATCTTCGCGGCCGCGCACCTCGATTACCTGCACCAGTCAGCCTATCCGTCGATGTCGGAACTGACTCGGGACGAACGCACGCGCGTGCTCGCGGCACCGGTGGACGCAATTCGCGACCTCAGCCTGCACTGGCAATATCCGGAGTTGGAAGGGGAGCCGCTCGGGATTTATCGCTGGAAGATCGTGCGCCTGCAACGAGTGACGAATGATGTGCTGCGCGAGACCGGCGCGGCCGACCCGGCGAAGCGCAACCGCATCGTGATCTTCTCGGATCACGGAAATCGCAAGGGTGTCGGCCTCCGCAATTTCGCCCGCCGCCGCTATTACAAGGTGCTGCTCGCAACAATCGGCATCCCATCCGGCGATACGCGCGCTCCGATCGCAATTCTCGATATCCCGCTGCTCCTGAACTGGCCAGACCCCTCGCGTCCCGGCCCCGCCCCTCTGGTGGTCGAATACACGAACGCCACGGACGACGCGGAGTGGCAGAAGATGGTCAAGACGTCGAAGCTGTCCCCCGACGGGGAGATCACTCTGGACCCAACGGTGACGTCATCCCTCGGTCAACGTCTGCTGGCCTACTGGCCCCATCGCGGCACGCAGGCGTATTTCCCCGCGCCGTCCGTCCCGACCGAAGTCACCGCCAGGCCGTAACGCGTGGGACGACCGGGGGCCTCCGGCGGGCCGCCACGGGCGGCAGCGCTTGTTGGCCTAGCCTGAACGCACGCTTGTCGCCTGAATCGCTCATCTCGCGGCTTGACGTGCGCGCTCGCTGCTCGCGCGCGGAGAGACGACCGGGAGCGCCTCCGGCGGGCCGGCACGGCCGGCAGCGCTTAGCGAAACACGTGTCGTCGCGAACCGCGCACTTCAGGCGAAAGGCGTGCGTTCAGGCTAAGCCAACAAGCGCTGCCGCCCGTGGCGGCCCGCCGGAGGCGCCCCTCGTCGTCCCCCGCATCCGCAGAGCGAGCACGCACAACCTAGTGGCGGCGGATGATGTGGGCGGCGAGCCAGCCGACCAGCGTCAGGATTGCGAGGACGATCCAGTTCTGCTGATGGCCGTACGTCGTCGTTGGGAAATGATTACTGATCATCAGAAGCACCACCGGGACCACCATGTACGTATTGTGTTTCGAGCGGAACTTAGCGCGGTCCGCGAGGCGCTGATCCGGTTCGCGCCCTTCGATCACCGCGCGGACCATTTTGCGTTGAGCGGGGAGAATCCGCATCCACACATTCGCGGCCATATTCGTGCCGAGCACTGCGCCGACGTGCAGAAACGCCGCGCGATTACTCATCACTTGGGGGAGCCACCACGACAGAGCGACGAGAAGTGCGAACGAGATTGCGATTGCGAGCGGTTCGCTCTTCGCGAGTGGTGACAGCCAGAGCAGGTCGTAAATCAGCCAGCCGACGATCAGCGTGCCGATGCCGATCATTGCGGCTGTTTGAAACGGTGGTTTGCCCGGTTCGCCGTCCACCAGCAGGCCGCCCGCGTAATAGACCAGGATCAGCAGGGGAAAGCCGCTGAGCCACGTCATCGCCGCTTCCCATTTGAACCAGTGCAGCGTGTGTGATGGTGACGGCTTGCTCGTCTTATTGACGACATAAAACCCGCCGCTGTGGACCATCCAGACCTGATCCGGATCGCTCGTGTGGAAGCGGCGGTCGAGCCACGTGAAGTAATACGTCGCGCCGACCCACATGATGCCGGAGAAAACGTGCGTCCACCGGAAGGCGAGGTTCAGCCACTCTTGGAGTGTGTAGTTCATATGAAGTTAGAACGCAGAACGCAGAATGAAGAATGAAGAAAGCAGCGCAGACCGATTTCTCAATTCTTCATTCTGCGTTCTGCGTTCTGCATTCATCCAACAACCGCCGTCTTTCGCGCGTAATGGCTCAACCGCGACAAAATCTCTTCATTCGTCGCCGGCAGTTTCACCTTTGCCAGTTCACCGTTGGCGACAAACCCGAGCGCGTGTTTCACCGCGCACCAGACCGAGATTGCCATCAGCAGTGGCGGCTCGCCGACCGCTTTGCTTCCGCCGACGTTGACCGGATTGTCGTGCTCGATCCAGTCGAGGTGAAAGATTTCGGGAAGGTCGTTGATGTTCGGGATCTTGTACGTCGTCGGTGAGTGCGAGAGCAGCTCGCCGGTCGGTGAATAACGGAGATCTTCCGTCGTCACCCAGCCGAGGCCTTGAACGAATCCGCCGACGAGCTGGCCGCGATCGATGCCCGGGTTGAGCGGGCGGCCGATGTCCATCAGCCCATCACTGCGCAGCACTTTCAGCTCGCCGGTGAATCGGTCGATCAGCACTTCCGAACAGGCCGTCCCCATCGTGTAATAGAGGAACGGCGTGCCGCGGCCGCTGGTCCAGTTCCAGTCGAGGCGCGGCGTTGCGTAGAACCCGCGCTCGCCGAGGGAGAGGCGCTCCTGGTAGGCGAGCTTCACCAGTTGCTCCCAGGAGAGCAGCCCGCCGTGTTGGCGCTGTACTTCATCGAGCCGCGCGCGAATGCGGCGGCAGGCATCGACCGCCGCGCTGCCGTTGAGGTCCGCGCCGCTCGATGCCGCCGTTGCCGACGTGTTGTTGTTCTTCTCCGTCGACGTCTGCATCACCTGCACGCGCCCCAAGGGCACGCGCAATTCATCGGCGACGAGCTGGCGGATTTTCGTGTTCACGCCCTGCCCCATCTCCGTCGCGCCGGTCGAGACCTGCACGCTGCCGTCGAGATAGACGTTGACGAGGGCGTTGGCCTGATTGAGGAACTTCGTGTTGAACGAGATGCCGAACTTCACGGCCGTCATGGCCAGGCCTTTGAGGTGCGTCAGCGACGCTTCGTTGAACGCGCGGACGGCGCTCATCCGGGCGCGGTAATCGCTCCGCTCTTCGAGCTCGCTGAAGAGGCGCGGCAGCGTGTTGTTCGCCACCACCTGCTCGTACGGCGTGGTGTTGCGGGTCTCGATTCCGTAGCAGTTCGCGCGTCGCACGTCGAGCGCGTCGCGCTTCAGGAACGCGGCGATCTCTTCGATGATGTTCTCGATGTTCGCCACGCCCTGCGGCCCGCCGAAGCCACGAAATGCGGTGTTGGGCGGGTTGTTCGTGCGGCAGACGGTGCCGCGGATCTCGATGTTCGGGACGTAGTACGCGTTGTCGGCATGCGTCATCGCGCGCGCCATGACCGCGGACGAAAGGTCGGTGTACGCGCCGCCGTCGGAGTAGAGGTCGACCTTCAGCGCCACGATCTCGCCGCTGCCGTTGAAGCCGACGCGGTAGCGGTTCCGGAACGGATGCCGCTTCCCGGTCACGTGCATGTCGTTGTCTTTGTCGTAGACGATGCGCGCCGGGCGTTTGGTTTTGCGCGCGACGAGTGCGGCCATCGCGGCGGGATGTGTGGCCTGCGATTCTTTGCCGCCGAACGCGCCGCCCATCCGCTTGGTGTTCACAACCACGAGACTCATGTCGATCCCGAGGAGGTGCGCGATGACTTCCTGCACCTCGGTCGGGTGCTGGGTTGAGGACTGAATCGTCAGCGCGCCATGCTCGCCCGGTACGACCAGCGCGGCCTGCGACTCGAGATAGAAGTGATCCTGCCCCTG
>DASVRB010000272.1:0-8457 GCA_036388835.1 Thermoanaerobaculia bacterium
GCTTCTCGTGTTTCTCAACCGGGGAAGCTAACAGCTTCCCCTACAGCGCCCTTCTCCTAACCTTGCGAGTTACTTCACCGGCACGAAGCCGACCTGCGCCACGATCTTCTGGCCGGCCGGACCGAGCGTGAAATCGACGAACTCCTTCGCCGTGCCCTGCGGATCGCCGTTCGTGTAGTAGAAGGTCGGCCGCGCATAGGGCCAGGTTTTCGAAAGGACCGACTGGGGCGATGGCATGTGGCCGTCGATCGGCACAACCTTCGTGCCCGGCGCCTTCATGTAGGCCAGGCCCACGTAACCGATGCCGTTCGCGTTCTTGCCGACTTCCGCCGCGATCTGTTCGTTGCCCGCCATTTTTTGCGAGCCGCCGGCGTAGTCGCGCTTCTTCATCGCCAGCTCCTTCCAATCCGAGTAGGTGCCGGAAGAAGTGTTGCGCGTGTAGATCGAGATCTTGCCTCCGCTGCCTCCGACCGCCGACCAATCCGTCACATCCCCGGTGAAGATTTGCTCCACCTGCTGTTTCGTTAGGCCTTTAATCGGGTTGTTCGCGTTCACGAGCACCGCCATGCCGTCGTAGGCGACGATGTGCGGCTTCATGTTGACGCCTTTACCCGACGCGGCGCCGACTTCGGCCGGCTTGGCCCGCCGGCTCGACATCCCGATCTGCGCGGTGCCGTCGATGATCGCGGCGATGCCGGTGGTGGAGCCTTCGGCGGCGATGTCGAAGGTGGTGCCGGGATTCTGTGCTTTGAACTGCTCGGCCAGCTGCGGCACGAGCTTCGCGCCGAGCGTGTCCGAGCCTTTGATGACGAGCCGTTCGGCGCGCGCGTCGATCGCGGTGAGTGCGAGGAGACCTGCAATGCCAATGAGGTGTTTGAGTTTCATGTCGTTAGTCTGTGTCTGGTTGTTGTCTGGTTAGAATTTGAAGTTCAGGTCGGCCTGGAAGAGCTGATACTCGCGCAACGGATTGACTCCGATGTCGCCGACGCCGCCGGTGCCGAGGCGATTGTTGATCTGTTCGCCGTAGGCGTAGGTCAGGTTGAGCGTGATCGCGTCGCTGATCGCGTAGCCCGCCTGGACGGCTACGCCTTCCATGTTCAGGCGGCTGTCGAAGATGTCGGAATCAACGAGGTTCGGATCGAGCGCGTATTGCTCCGCGTGCTGCCAGAAGACGTTGAGCTGCCAGTCCTTCTTCGCCTTCAGCTGACCAACGCCGACGCCGATCTGGTAGGCGTAGCGCTCGTCGTCTTCATCCGGGTTACCGGCGGCGCGAGCACGATCTGCGGCATCGAGATTAACCGCGAAGTCACCGAACACGCGCGCCGGAAGCTCGCCGATCTTGAAGCCGAACTCGGTCGGCATGTTGAAGACGAGCAGGCTGTTTATGCCCGTCTGGTTCGGCACCACCGTGGTCGTGCCAACCCGGAAGTTCGGGTCGCCATCGTAGAGCGTGTTGAAGTCGTTTCCGTAGCCCGTGTAGTGGTAGAGCGTCGGCGCCACGCGGAGCGAAAGGTTCTTAGTGAAGTTGTACTTCGCGCCGACCTGATACCCGATCAGGAATGCGTCGTTCTCCGGCACGCGGCGGCCACCGCTGACTGGCTGCGGCCCGATCGGATTCTCCGGGTTCTGATCGTCGTAGACGAACTGCCCGAAGTTCGCGAAGACCTCGAGGTTCTTACCACCGGGCGTGAAGGTGTGTTTGTATTGCTGCGCCAGGCCTTCGGGGTTGATGTCCCCGTCCCAAACCATCGACGTGGTGATGAACGGATTCGGCATGCGACCGGCGGTTAAGGTGATGTCCCGGAAACCACGGTAGCCGACATACGCCTGCCCGATGAAGGCGGCATCACTTGTTTTCCCGAAGGGGCCCGCATCATCGCCGAACGTGACGTTAGTTGAACGCGGACTCGCGCTCGTCTCGAGCCGAAGGCCGAAGAAGAAATCGTCCATCAACGTGCCGCGGAGTCCAAGGCGGAGACGATACCGAGCGCGATTGCGCTGCTGCAGGTCGTTCGGGTTCGTGACCAGTGTGCCAGGCGCGCCGCTATTGCCGGCGCGAACCTCGTAGCGGACGCGGCCGTCGCCATAAAGCTCCAGCTCGGTGACTGGATTGGAGATCTTCAGCTTGCCGGCCGGCGTCTGGGAAAACTCCTTCGTCAGCTCACCGCGAATCTCTTCCGCCTCCTGGTCGGTGATGATCTTTTTGCGCACGAGCAGATCGAGCAGCGCGCCGCTTTCCTGTGCGCGTGCAGCGATGCCGCCGAACAACAGCGTCAGCCCGGTAATAACAGCGATGGTTTTCTTCACGCGGCGAAGCTGGCGTGCGTTTGTGACGCGCTGATGACGTGCGCGTGACAATTCGGTGAACTCGCGCCACGCGGCGCTTTGGTTGTAGCGACGGCGCTGTGTCGCCGTAGAACGCGTGGATCGTAGCGGGCGCGTGTTACGCCGACACAGCGGCGTCGCTACAGCGCGTCAGACTTCGACGGCGGCCTCATTTTATGGCGGACGCCAAATTGCTCCGTCGACTCGTCTATCGCTTCTGACTCGCGGCTAGCATCACTCGAGGGTGCTCGCACGATTCCGAAGGGATGATCGTAATCCTGAACCGCGCAGCCGGCACCTCTGCCAAGACCGAGCAGATCGACGCGCGTGTGCGCGATGCATTCTCCGCCGCGGGAGCGGAGGCTCAGATCGAGCATCCGAGCGAGACGCGCGACTTGTCGGCAATCGCGGAAGCGGCGGCGCGCGGGAGCGACGACCTGGTCGTTGCGGGCGGCGGAGACGGCACGATCAGCGCGGTCGCGTCGGCGCTTGCGGGCACGCAGAAGACGCTCGGCGTGCTTCCCCTCGGCACGCTCAATCACTTCGCGAAAGATCTCGCGATCCCGCTGGATCTCGCCGCGGCCGTGGAAACCATCGTGCGCGGCCGCGTCGCGGAGGTCGACGTCGGCGAAGTGAACGGCCGCGTCTTCATCAACAACTCGAGCCTTGGGCTCTACCCCCGCATCGTCGCGCACCGGCAGGAGCAGCAGGAACAACTCGCGCGCGGGAAATGGGCGGCCTTCGCGTGGGCAACGCTAGGCGCGCTGCGGCGGTTTCCGTTTCTCGATCTGCGCATTACGCTGGAAGGCGAGAAACTCGTTAGGCGCACGGCTTTCCTCTTCGTCGGCAACAACGAATACCAGATCGCCGGCTTCAACCTGGGCGGGCGCAAGTGCATCGACCGCGGCAACCTCGGGCTTTATCTCACCCATCGCACCGGTCGCTTCGGGCTTTTCCGGCTCGGCTTGCACGCGCTCTTCGGCCGCGTCGAACAAGCGGCCGACTTCGACGCCTTCTGTGTGCAGGAGGCCACCATCGAATCGCACCGCCCGCGGCTCCTCGTCGCAACAGACGGCGAAGTTGCCTCGATCGCGACGCCGCTTTACTACCGCGTTCGGCCGCGAGCACTCCGTGTCATGGTGCCGCAGGCTGCCAGCTGATGCGTTTCGTCGTCCACCTCTCCGATCTTCACTTCGGGCGGATCAACCCCGCCATCCTCGCGCCCCTGCAGGCATTCGTCCGCGAAGTGAATCCGACGCTTGTCGTCGTCTCCGGTGACCTGACCCAACGCGCGCGCACCGCGGAGTACATAGCGGCGCGCGATTTCCTCGGCGGCCTGCCGTGCCCGCAAATCGTGGTGCCCGGAAATCACGACGTGCCGCTGCGCAACCCGTTCAATCGCTTCGTCAAAGGACTAAAAGGCTATCGCCGATACATCAGCGACAATGTCGAGCCGTTCTTCGAGGACGAGGAGCTGGCCGTGGCGGGCGTGAACACGGCGCGCGCGCTGACCTTCAAAAACGGCCGCATCAATCGTTGGCAGCTCCAGCGCCTGCGCGAGCGATTGCAGCCGATCGGCGACGCGAAGACGAAAATTGTCGTCACGCACCATCCGTTCGATTTGCCCGTGGGGGCGGAAGGCGAGGTGGTCGGGAGATCGCGGGTCGCGATTCAGACGCTCGCAGAGTGCCGGGTGGACATGCTGCTCGCCGGGCACTTCCATATCGCCGACATCGGCTACACCGCGAAGCGCTACCACGTGCCCGGCTACTCCGCCCTCATCGTCTCCTCCGGCACGACGACCTCCACGCGTACGCGCGGCCAGCCGAATTCGCTCAACGTGATCAGGATCGCCCGCCCGCGCGTCACGATCGATCGCTTCACCTGGCGCCCTGTGACGCAGCGGTTCGAACTTTTCTCGACCGAAGAATTTTATCACACGCCCGGCGGGCTCGTCCGCGAATGAATGGTTCACCGGAAAGGCGCGTGCGTTTCGAACGGCACCGGCAATTCGTCCGTAATCGTCTCTCGCCCGAGAAGACACTCGGGCTGCACGTCACGATCGGCGTGCTGGTGATCTTGCTCGGCTCATGGGCCTTCAGCGAAATTGCGGCAGACCTCGGCCCAAGCACGCCGCAAGTGCTGCTCGATCACCGCGTGGCGGATTGGTTCCATGCGCAAGCAACGCCGCAGCTGACGGTGGCGATGCGCGCGATTAGCTGGCTCGGGTGCGTGCCTGCGCTGACGCTTTTCTCAAGTGCGCTCGCCGTCTTCTTCGTTATGCGACGCGGCTGGTATCGGCTGGTCGCGCTTGTCTTGACGATGGCTGGCGGCGGATTGCTGAACGTGTTGCTCAAGCACTTCTTCCATCGCCAGCGGCCGGTCTTCGAGAACCCGCTGGTGACCATCTCGACGTTCGGCTTTCCGAGCGGCCACGCCATGGGCGCGACGTTGCTCTACGGTTTGCTCGCGCTCATTGCGCTGCGATTCGTTAGGCGAATGTGGGCGCGTGCCGTGATCGTCGCGGGCGCCATTTTGCTCGTCGCACTGATCGGGCTTACGCGCATTTACCTCGGCGCGCATTTTCTCACGGACGTGCTCGCGGCGGTTGCGATCGGTAGCGCATGGCTGGCATTCGCGTGGGCGACAGCGGAGACGTTTCGGAAGCGGCGGCGACAGTCGGCGGCATAACACCGGCGCGGCCGTAGCGTCCGGGGAGCACGGGCTGCTAGCCCGTACGCAGCTCGGGAGTCTCCCGAGTCGCTGCGCGAAAGCGCCGACACAACGCGTGGAGTATCGCTGACCGGCGCTACGCGCACTGTTCGCCGGAGACTCCGGCGAACGACGGGGTAACACCCCGTCCTCCCCAGATGTTGCCCGCGCCGCGATCGGCTTAGTCGCAGGCGAGGCGGACGTTGCTGTAGCGCGGCTTGCCGGTGACGTCTTCGCCGAGCCAGTCCGGCGGCTGAAATGCGCGCGCGGAATGTTCATCCGGAAACTCCACTTCCGCGACGATGAGGCCTTCGTGACGACCACGGTAGATGTCGATTTCGACTGTGCGATCGCCGTGTGGCACATCGTAACGCGTCTTCGTCAGGCGCCGGCCTTCGGTTGCGGGCCAGAGGACGTCGAACTGTTCCGGCGTTAGCTCGACTTCACGCTCGATGCGCCCGCCGGCATCGTCTCGTTTGTAGGTGAGGGAAAGCTTGTCGCCTGATCTGCGCAGCCGCACCTGCAGGCCGTTCGGACCTGTTGCGAGATAACCCTGCTCAACGAGCCGGTTTGGAAACTGCTCGAGCGCGTCCGGCAGCTTGCGGACGCTAAACTTGCGCTCGATCTCGCGATGCGATGGCTCAGCGACAGCCATGGTCAAGCAGCCGCGCTGGTCGCGAGAAGTGATTCGAGCTGCGCGAAGCTCACCGGCTTGACGAGGTGGTGGTCGATGCCGACTTCGGCGGAGCGGCGCCGGTCCTGGTCCTGTCCGTAGCCACTGATCGCAATGATCGTCGCGCGTCTTCCCTGTTCTTTACCGCGCAGGTGTTCCGCGACTTCATAGCCATCCATGCCGGGTAGTCCGAGATCGAGCAGCACGACGTCGGGACTGAAGCTCTCCGCCGCAGCGATGGCTCCGTTTCCTTCGTGCACGACTTCAACCACGTTCTGCCGGGCACGCAGCAAGCGCGCGAGCGAGAGCGCGGTGTCGACGTGATCGTCCACGACCAGAATACGTGCCGCGCGGCTCTCGGCGGGCTTTGTCTGCTGCGCTCCGCCTTGCTCCGCAGCGACGGAACTCGCCGCGGGCAAGCGCACGACGAACTCGGAGCCGCGACCTTCGCCCGCGCTGTGCGCGGTGATGCGACCGCCGTGCATCTCGACGAGCGTGCGTGCAATCGTTAGGCCAAGCCCGAGGCCACCTTCGGAGCGCGCGATCGACCGTTGGCCCTGTGCGAAGAGCTCGAACATTTCGCCGACCGCTTCCGGCGCAATGCCGACGCCGTTGTCGCGAATGGAGATGACGAGTTCGCCGCTCTCTCGCGCGCCATTGATCCAAATGGTGCCGCCCCGCTCAGTGTATTTGGCGGCGTTCGTGAGCAGGTTGAGGACGACTTGCTCGAGGCGCGTGGCATCTGCTTCGACGAAGAGCGAACCGCGCGTGTATGACGTGACCAGCTTCTGCCCGCGCTCAGCGAAGAGCAGCTTCAAGGAAGCAACCGCGCCGTCGAGGACATCCGCCGCGTCGGTCAGCCGCATCTGCAGCTGAATCTTGCCACTCGTGATGCGGGTGACGTCTAACAAGTCATCGACCAGCCGGGTGAGATGCGTCATCTGCCGCCGCATCACGACGCGCGACCACTCCCACGTGGCGCGGTCGAGGTCGTTCGTGCTCGCGAGCTCGAGAGCGTTCGAGATTGCGGCCAGCGGATTGCGCAGCTCGTGCGAGAGCATGGCGAGGAATTCGCCTTTCCGCCGGTCCGCCGTTCGCACGGCACGCTCTGCTGCCTCCCGCTCGGTAACGTCGATGTTCACGCCGACCATGCGCAGCGGCCGTCCATCGGCGGCATACGTGAAACGCCCTGCGCCTTCGATGGTGCGAACGCCGGCCGGTGTGATGATCCGAAACGCGAACGTCATCTGGGCGTCGCGGCGCTCCATCGCTGCCGACATATCGCGCTGCATGCGCTGCGCATCCTCCGGGACGAGGCGTGTCGCCCAGCCTTCGATCGTGCCTTCGAACGTCCCAGGCACCAGCCCGAAGATGCGTTGCTCTTCCTCGTTCCAAACCAGCCGCCCGGTCTGCACCTCCCAGTCGAAGACGCCGATGCGGCCGGCTTGCTGCGCAAGATCGAGCCGCTCGAGCGAACGTGTGAGGGCTTCCTCGGTGCGCTTTTGTTCCGTGATGTCGATGTAGATCCCGTCCCAGACCGCGCGCCCGTCCGCCAGCCGTCGCGGGGCCGAGCGCAAGTGCACCCAGCGCCACTCGCCCGTGCCGCGATGCTGGATGCGGACCGTTTCGTCGAACGCGGAAAGCTCCTCGATCGACTTCTCTTCCGCCGGCCCGAGCCGCGCCAGATCTTCGGGATGAATCAACCCATACAGCGCGCCGGGATTAGCGAGCGCTTCCGCGACAGGCACGCCGATCAGGCGCTCGATCCCCGCGCTCCAGTAGGTGAAACGGCGCGAGCCGTTCGTCTCCGCGACGACCTGATAGAGCGCGCCGTCGTGGACGTTGTCGCCGATCTGCCGCAGGAGCGAAGCGCGATCCTCCGCGACTTCACGCGCGCGATACTGCTCGGTGACATCGATGCCGACACCGGCGAGCTCGAGGAGCGTGCCGTCTTCGCCGTAAATGCCGCGACCACGGCCGAGCATCCACCGGTATTCGCCTGAGCTGTGGAGGTAACGAAAGGTGACCTCGTAATCGCGCCGCTCACGAATCGCATCCGCGGCGGCGGAGGCGAAGCGGGCGCGATCGTCCGGATGAACAAGCTCGAAGAACGCGTCCACCGTTCGTGGGGCGCGACTCCAATCGATGCCAAAAAGCTCGGCCAGCTCGCGCGACCACTCGACCGCGCCCGTGCGGCCATCGCGCGTCCACGTGCCAATCCCGGAGACCTGCAGCGCGACGCGATGCCGGCGGAGTTCGCGTTCGAAGTTGGCGCGGTCCCGCGCGAACTCCTGTGCCTGCTCTGCGATGTTCACTTCCCTCTGCTCGTTCATCCCGGCGGCCGCCCCTTTGCAGCTTCGCAGATCATCCGCCCGATCGACGCTGTCGCAAGCCGATGCTCTCTCGCGTGCCGGCGTTTAGTTCACGTGCTGCGGCAGCGCCACGGCGATCTCGCTAATGACCGCCTGGAGCCTTTGCGCACCGACGGGTTTCGCGAGGTGCACGCCGAACCCAGCGGCGAGGCTGCGCTCGACGTCTTCTTCGGTGCCGAAGCCGCTGATCGCAACGCCGCGGATGCTCGATGTTTTCCGCAGCTCGCGCATGAGATCGGTCCCGTGTGCGTCTGGGAGGCCGAGATCGCTGACCACGAGATCGAAGCGGCTGTCGGTCGCCAGCTGCAGAGCTTCGGCGACGGTGGCGGCCGTCTCGACAGCATGTCCCCACCTTTGAATGAGGCGCGAAAGCGT
>DASVRB010000273.1:0-5528 GCA_036388835.1 Thermoanaerobaculia bacterium
CCAGACGAACCCGCGGACGCCGTCGCTTCCCGGCTTGAACGGCATGCCGTACGCGACGACGCGCTCGGAGTGGCAGTCGAAGCAGATGCCGACGTGGCGAACGAGGTACGCGCCGCGCGCGATGCGCTCCGGCGTCGGCTGCACTTTGATCGCGCTCGCGGCGCGCTGCGCCGGCTTGCGCAGGCTGAGCCACGAAACAGCAATCGCGGCGAGCGCGGCTACGACGAGCAGAAGGATCCCGACGACCTTCAGGAAGGTTTTCATGTTGTTCCTCGGACTGTTCTGGACTGCCGCATATTCTACGATGCCGTCATGATTCTGGAGTCGCCGATCGGTACGTTGCGCATTGCCACAGACGAAGCGGGACGGCTCACGCGCGTTCATTTCGTCAAACATCCGGAAGACCTTCTCGACCACAAAGAAAGCGACGCCGCGCACGTCGTCGCGCAGCTCCGCGAGTACTTTGCAGGCGAGCGCAGAACGTTCGACCTCGAGCTCGCGCCGCAGGGGACACCGTTCCAGCTCGCGGTCTGGAACGCGCTGTGTGAGATTCCGTATGGCGACACGGTCACATATGCCGAGATCGCGCGGCGCATCGGCAGGCCGAACGCCGTGCGTGCCGTCGGCGCGGCGAACGGCGCGAATCCGATCCCGGTCATCGTGCCGTGCCACCGCGTGATCGGCTCGAACGGAACGCTCACCGGCTACGGCGGCGGCATCGATCGCAAACAGTTTCTGCTCGCGCTCGAAGGAAGGAGATTGTTCTGATGCTGGCTCTCATTCTCGCGGCGGCGCTGTCCGCCGATCTTCCCGCTGACACGCAACGCGTGCTCGCGCATTACGACGCGCACGAGTCGCAACACCTCGTGCCCATGCTCACCGAGGTGATCGGATTTCCGACCCATCAATTCGATCAGGAAGCGCACAAGGCGCAGAAAGCGTGGCTGATGAAAGCCGCGGCCGACCTCGGATTCGCCGCGCGCGACGCGGGCAAAATCACGGAGATCGAGCTGCCCGGTCCCGCCGGGGCGCCGGTCCTCGGCCTGGTCATTCACGGCGACGTACAACCGGCGGAAGCCGACGCGTGGTCGTTCCCGCCATTCCTCGGCAAAGAAGAAAACGGATACGTTCTCGGGCGCGGCTCGGCGGATGACAAAGGTCCGCTCATCCAGGCGCTGCTGGCGATGAAGGCGCTGAAGGAAAGCGGCCTCGCACGAACGCACACCATTCGCTTGCTCGTCGGCAGCGAAGAGGAATCGGCGTCCGGTGAGATTGCCGAATATCTGAAGGATCACGAGGCGCCCGACTATTCGCTGGTGCTCGATTCCGAGTTCCCGGTGGTGGTCGGCGAAAAGGCGTGGGATGGCCTGGCGGTCGTCGCGCCGCTCGCGTCACGAGACGCGAAGAAGCCGTACGTCATCGAGTCGATCGAAGCCGGCCTCGCGGCGAGCATCGTGCCCGATCACGCGCAAGTGAAGCTGCGCTGGACCGGCGAAACCCCCGATTGGACGAAGCTCGCGAACGAGCTGCGTAAAACCAAAATGCCCGAGGGGACGCGGCTCGTCGTCACGGAAGACGGGCAGTTCCTGCGCGTCTCCGCGTATGGGAAATCGGCGCATGCGGGCGTCAACATCCGAGGTGGACGCAATGCGCTGGTGGCGCTCGCGCGTGCATTGGAAGGAAAGCTCCCCGCGGGCGGCGTCAACGACCTTCTCGGCTTTGCACGCACCGCCGGACAGGACCTGCGCGGCACCGGCCTCGGCATCACATCGAACGATCCGATCTGGGGCACGTACGACGTGAACGTTGCCACGGTGAAGCCGAAGCCGGACGATGCGAGCGATGTCGTGCTGTTCATCAACCTGCGCCGCACGCCGCCGAAAACGGCGCCGCAAGCGCGGGCGCATCTCGAACAGTTCATCGAAAAATACAACCGCCGCACCGGCGCGAAACTGACGTTCGCGCCCGACCTCTCGTACTTTGCCGACGAGCCGCTCGCCTTCAACACGAACGCGAAACTGGTGCGCCGCCTGATGAACATCTACTCGACTGCAACAGGCGAGAAGAACCCGAAGCCGGCGATCTCCGGCGGCGGCACGTACGCGAAACGCCTCCCGCGCTCGATCGCATTCGGGATGTGGTTTCCGGGCAAGCCGTACCCGGGCCACGACGTCGACGAAAAGATCCCGATTGCCGATCTCGACCGCGGCGCACGCGTGCTCATTCATGCGCTCGTGGACCTGGCGACAGGGGAGAAGCTGGAAGCGCCGTTCGAACCGTAGCTTCGATGCTCGCGAACTTTCTTCGATCGACGAAACGTCTGGTGGTCCTCACCGGCGCCGGTTGCAGCACCGAGTCCGGCATTCCGGATTACCGGAGCCCCGGAGGTGCGTGGACGCGGCACAAGCCGATTTACTTCAGCGCGTTCGTGCGCAGCGCCGAGGTGCGGCGGTTTTACTGGGCGCGGAGCTATCGCGGGTGGCCGCGCTTCGAATCAGCGCGCCCCAATGACGCGCATCGCGCGATCGCGGAGCTCGAGTCGCGCGGCCTCGTGCATCAACTGATCACGCAGAACGTCGACGATCTGCATCAGGAGGCGGGGAGCCGCGCGGTCGTGCAACTGCATGGACGCAATCGCGTGGTGGTCTGTCTCGATTGCGGCGGCGAGATTCCGCGCGCGGAGATGCAGCAGCGGTTGGCGGAGCTCAACGCGCAATGGCTCGCCGCCGCGCCGTGGGATGCGCTGAATGGGGAAGAGGCCGACTTTGCGCCGGATGGCGATGCCGCGGTCGCGCGCGAGCTGGTCGGCGGATTCGAGGTGCCGGAGTGTCATCGCTGCGGCGGCGTGCTCAAGCCGGCGGTGGTGTTCTTCGGCGAGTCGGTGCCGCCCGAGAAGGTGACGTACGCGATGCGGCGCGTCGATGAAGCGGATGCGCTGCTGGTCGTCGGCTCGTCGCTCACCGTCTGGTCGGGATTCCGTTTCGCGAAACGCGCCGCCGAGCGCGGCCTGCCGATCGCAATCGTGAACATCGGCCCCACCCGCGCCGACGACCTCGCGACGTTGAAGATCGAAGAGAAATGCGGCGCGGTGCTCACCGCCGCAATTCGAGAATTGTGATCTCCGGCGTCATGCCGAGCCGAAACGGGAAGAGCCAGTAACCGGTGCCGGTATTGATGTAGAGCTGCGTCGGCGCGAGGTCGTACAGGCCCATGTGATAGCGGAGGAACACGCCGGCCAGCGACCAGCCGAGCGGGCGGATTCCGAACTGGCCGCCGTGCGTGTGCGCCGACAACTGCAGCGCCGCGCCTTGCTTCCGCGCCTCTTCGATGATGTTCGGTTGATGCGACAGCACGACCGCAATGGCCTTCGCCGGTTTTCCGGCGAGGGCCTTTGGCAGATCGGGTTTCAGCGGAGTCCGTTCGCCGAGCTGGCGCGTTGCAGCAGGATCGGACACACCGGCGATCCAGACGCCGCGCACGGCCACGCCTTCATTCACCAGCAGGCGGATGCGGCTGCCGCGCATGCCGTCGATGACCATTGCGGGATCGCCGTAAACCTCATGATTGCCGAGCACCGCGTACAGCGGGATGCGCGGCGGCAGCGCGCTCGCTCCCGCGAGCAGCTTCGGCACAAAGTACGGATCATCGTCGATCAGATCGCCCGCGATCAGCACCGCGTCCGGCTGCAGTGACGCCGTGGTGGTGAAGATGCGTGTGAGTCGCGAGCGGCGGGTGAACAGGCCGACATGCAGATCGCCGAGGAGCGCGAGGCGGGTGCCGTCGCTGGCGGGGGAGAGATTCGGGATGCGCACCGTCACCCGCTCGACGCGCAGCGGGACGATGGCGTGGTAGTGGCCGACCGCGAACGCGATCGCGCCGATGGCCAGAAAGATGCGCGAAGGCCAGCGCGCGTACTCCGCGAACGTGCGGCGCCGCAACGGCAGCCACGCGATCAGCAACAGCAAAAGGAACGCGGCGTAGAGGATCGCGAACGACGTCCACCCGAACCAGAGCGGCCCGAGCGTCGCGCGCGTCACGCGGCTGAATGGCGTGAAGCTGCGCAGCAGCGGAAAGAACGGCCACATCAGATTTCCGGCGATCAGCGCGATGAGGAAGAGGCGCTTGCGGCGCGGGTGAATGCGCGTCAGTTGCCGGTAGGTGATCCAGTTGAAGGGGAGGAGGACGAGCAGCAGGATCGCAAGAAAGATGAACACCTGGGACATCGGGCCCGCGAGTATATTTCGCGGCCGATGGCGCACTACGACCTCCCTCTCGACCTCCCGCACGCCGGCCGTGTGGCGGGCCGCATCCTCGAGCTGCTCGAGCGCCATTGCGAAGAGCACGGCATCGATGCGCCGGACGTTTTCGACGCGGCCGAGCGCCTCGACTCGATGCTCTTCAAATACGTCGAGCAGGACGAGAACCCCTCCGAATCCGAAGGTCTCGCCGCGCGCGATCAAGTCGCGGAAGTGGCCCGCCGTCTGGTCGACGCTCTCGAAGCCGCCGAGATCCGCGGCGACCGCCTCGGCCAATACGTCCGCAATCTGTTCGAGTGTCTGGAGCTGGGTGAAGAGGGAGCCGCGATCTCGCTGAGGGCAGGGGAGAACCCGGATTCGGTGCAACGGCCGTAAGTCAAATGCGTCATCCTGAGCGTCAGCGAAGGATCTCGGCTGCGACGGCCGTCGCATCTCGAGATCCTTCGCTAAAGCTCAGGATGACGGGGGTGCGAGCGCGGTTACTGCGCGCGCCGCACGAGCACGAACTCCTGCGTGTCGTACTCCTCTTCGAGCGGCATCATCGTGTCGCGGCGCAGGAGCTGCTGCTTGAGGTAGCGGTGGATGACGACCTTCGAGCGCAGCTCCTCGAGCTGGGCCGGCGACGCGGGGCGGTCGCTGTCGAACACCGAGTGGCGTCCGATCTCCTCTTCGAGTCTGCCAACCTGCGCGCGCAGCCAATCGGTGTAGCTCATGGTCGTCGGATATTCGGTCACGCGCGGCGAAGGTTGCGTGAGGCGCGTCACGCGGTAGCAGATTCGTAACGCACGTGGAGTGCGGCGACGCCAGTCGCCGCTTTCACTCGCCCGTGCGATGCTGCCCGCGGCCTCGATATGCTGGGCACCGACATGAAAGCGAAAGAACGTGACGACCTCCTCGCCGCATTGAAGACCCGCTTCGAGAAAAACATGAAGCGCCACCAGGGCCTCGACTGGGCCAAGGTGCAGGCCAGACTGGAAACGCATCCCGACAAGCTCGACACGCTCCAAGAAATGGAAAAAACCGGCGGCGAACCCGACGTCGTCGCTTATGACAAGAAAGCCGGCGAATTCATCTTCTTCGACTGTTCCGCCGAGAGTCCGAAGGGACGCAGAAGCGTTTGCTACGACCACAAAGCGCTCGAATCGCGCAAAGAGCACAAGCCGAAAGCCAGCGCTGTCGGTATGGCCGCGGACATCGGCATCGAGCTGCTGACGGAAGAGGAGTATCGAGACCTCCAGAAACTGGGAGAGTTCGACCTCAAAACCTCCAGCT
>DASVRB010000274.1:0-19649 GCA_036388835.1 Thermoanaerobaculia bacterium
GTAATGCTTCGCGGAGTCAGCGTTTGTCGCGGAGCGAACCAGCCAAGCCCCTCGAGCCTCGACGGCATGTCCGTCGCCGGCCACGCATCACCCAAGCGCCTCACGCGCCTCCGCGCCTAAGCGCCTCGTCGCGGTGCGAGCGCCGCGACGACAGAAACTTTCGCCTCATTCCCGCTACTTACGCTTGACTTTCGCCCTGTTACCGCCTACATTGCTACTCACGAGGCGGTAATGAGCTATCTGACCGAACGACAGCGCGACATCTTCAACTTCATCCGGGAGTTCCAGAAGGAACGCGGGGTGGCGCCAACGCACCGCGAGATCTGCGATCACTTCGGCTTCTCGTCCTACGGCACGGTGTACAAACACCTGACGCTGCTCGAGAAGAAGGGGCTGATCCGGCGCGACTGGAACCAGAAGCGTGGCGTGGAAGTCGTCGAACAACCGGAGAGCGGCGAGGCGGTTCCATCGCGGCGCGAGCCGGCGGCGGCATCGTCCAACGCACGCGAGTTGCCGCTGTTCGGCTACATCGCGGCGGGCCGGCCGCTGGACGTCGATGTGTCGGACGAACTGATCACGGTGCCCGAGCATCTGACGACACGCGGCGAGAACTACGTCCTGAAGGTGCGCGGCGACTCGATGGTCGAGGACGGCATTCTCGACGGCGATCTCGTGATCATCGCGCGCCGCGAGCTCGCCGACAACGGCGAGATGGTCGTCGCGAACGTGAGCGGCGAAGTCACCCTCAAACGCCTTTATCGCGAAGGAGATCGAGTCCGGCTGCAGCCGGCGAACTCGATGATGAGTCCCATCTACGCCGCTGCGCGAGACGTCGCGGTTCAGGGCGTGGTCGTCGGTTTAATGAGACGTTTCTGAAGTCGTGAATGGAACAGTGAGGAAGCCAATGGATCTCGTACTCAAACTCCGTGAAATTCGCCGGCTCCGCGGGCTGAGCCAGAAAGACGTAGCCCGCCTGTCCGGTGTCGGTGAAAAAACCATCAGCTCGTTCGAAACCGGTCAGCGCATCGGATCGCTCAAGCTCGACCAGCTCACCAAGATGCTCGCCGTTTACGGTCTGACCGAGGCCGAATTCTTCGGCGGCTCGATCGAGCGCGAGATCGCGCCGTGGGAGCTCGACGAGGACGAATGCGCCGCGCAGCGCCTGGTCGAACAACTCCGCGCCCTGCCGAAAGCGGTACAGCGGACAATGGTCGGCAAGTTCGAGCTGATGCTCGAAACCGCAACGGCTGTCGATCACGTCCGGCAGGTCGAACACACCAAGCAGCAACTCGCCGAAAAACGTCCGTCGTACGTCCGCGATGAGCCCGAGTGGCACATGCTGACGTCACGCAACTAACCCCGGACCAAGCTGTGAGGTGGAGCGAGCAGGGCCCCACCTCACAGCAGTCTTAGGGGAAACACCGGAACCGTTCCCCGGCGGGTGCGCTCCAATGCGCAGGTTCTTTTCAACCGTCGCCTCAACCGTCGGGCCGTCGAGCGTCGAGGGCGAATCATCGACGAGTCACGCAACAAGCGAAAATCTCGTGGAGCGGCGGCCGCCGGCACTTCGCCCCGCGACGACCGATTCCAACACACCATTCGGAGCACCGCATCGTGGCGCCAGTGCGAACGCGAACGTGCACGCGGCCGTCGACGGTTCAATTGCTCCGAAATGCGAATGAATCATGTACCGCCCGCTGTCACATTGAGCGGCGCCTCGAGCAGCGCATGTGAAAAAAACGCGATCAGCTAGTGGAGGACAGGCAATCCTGCCTGTCCTCGGTTCTTTCGCAGCGACCGCCACGCGAGGGACAGGCGAGATTGCCTGTCCTCCACCACCGTCAGCATCAGCAGGTCGCGCGCGGCGAACGAGCTCCGCGATCTCGCGACGACGCTACCGCGCCGCGGCCGCTCGCTGTCGCCAGTAGGCCGTCGCCCGCGCATCACCGACCGCGTCCGTCGTGTCGGCGGCGAACAACATCGCGCCGCGGTTCGGGAGCGCTCGCACCATTGCTTCGAGCGCGGCGTTCGCCTGCGGGAAACGGTCCGTCAGCACGTAGACCAGGTACAGACTCGCGTACGCCTGGCGGTTGCGGGGAAACAGCTCGATCTCGCGGCGGAGTGCCTGCTCCGCTTTGTCGTACTGCTGCATGCGCGCGAGCGCGTCGCCGACGACGAAGTGGAGCGCCTCGATCGGGCCGGCCTTTCGCCTCTCCGCTTCGGTCACCACTTCGTGCGCGATCGCCAACGCTTCCTGCGCGCGGTCCTCCTGACCATAGATGCGCGCGAGCAGCACTTTCGCCTGCAGGTCGTTGTGGTTGTCGCGCATTGCCAGCCGCGCTTCCTGCTCGGCGCGGGCGTACTGCTTCCGCTCCAGTTCGATGCGCGCGAGGAGGAGGTGCGCACCGCCGTAGTTCACTTTCTCACCGAGACGCGCGTGTTCGGCAGCCTCATCGAGTTTGTTCATGCGGATGAGCACTCCGGCGATGCGCAGGCCGAACTCTCCGGCGAGTGCGGGTGTGATCTCGATCGCCTTCCGGTACGCTGCCAGCGCTTCTTCGAAGCGGCCGAGGGTCTCGAGCGAGACGCCGAGCTGATTCCAGGCGTCCGACAGCAGCGGGTTTTTCGCCACGATCTTCCGCAGCTCGACGACCGCCGTCGCGTGGTCGCCGTCGTGCGCGAATTTCATCGCGTGCATCATCGCGGCGATCTCCGGCATCCCGTCTTTCGGGTCGGGCAGCGGCCCCGAGGTCTCGCCAGGCGACGAACCGAGGTAGCCGAGGGCCGCGAGCTTCTTCGCCTCTTCCGGATCGATGTTGGTCGGCATGTCGAGCGTTGTGCCGAACTTCGCGAGCTCTTCGCGCATGCTCGCGTAAACGCGACGCGTGTCGGTCAGGACGTTCTTCGTTTCGCGCGGATCCGCGACCATGTCGTACAACTCCGGCTTTGGCGCCTGGATGAAGTGATGCTGCGTGTCAGCGAGCGAGCGCAGTTCGCTCCAGCCGAGATGAATGCGCGGATAGAGCGTCTCCGAGTAGATGCGCCGCGCGGCCGATGCAGCATTCTTCTGCAGCAGCGAAACTCCCTGCACACCGCGCGGCGCCTCAACTCCCGTGACCTCCGCGACGGTCGGCAGTACGTCGATCAGCCCGACCGCGTGCTCCACCGTCTCCCCTTTGCGTGCGGCATTCGGCAGCTTCACGAGCAGCGGAACGCGGATCGCCTCGCGATAGAGAAAGATGCCGTGCTCCGGCTCGCCGTGCTGCCCGAGCCCTTCACCGTGATCGGACAGGAGGATGATCAGAGCCTTGTCGTAGAGACCGTCGCGTTTGAGCGAGTCGAGAAAATCGCCGACGATCTGATCCGCATATGCGATCTCCCCGTCGTACGGCTGCGTGAACCGCGAACGGAACGGCTCCGGCGGGGTGTACGGCGAGTGCGGCTCGAAGATGTGCAGCATGAAGAAAAGTGGCTTCTCTTTCCGCTGACTGATCCACTGTTTCGCAATGGCGGTGGTGTCGGAGCCCGCCCGCTGCAGCGCGCCGATCGGGACGTTCGTGCGGCTCAGAATGCCGTCATCGAAGAAATCGAACGACGACGCGATACCGGTGCTCGAGCGCAGCACGTACGCCGAGACGGCGGCGCCGCTCTCGTATCCCGCACCCTTCAGCATTTTCGGAAGAGTCGGCACCGCGGCGTCGAGGCGGTAGCCGATGTTGTTGCGCACTTTGTGCGTGTCGGGCAGCAAGCCGGTGAGGATCGACGCATGTGAAGGCAACGTGAGCGGCACGTGCGAATAGGCGCTCGTGTAGAGAATCGAGTCGCCGCGGAGCGCGTCGATTGCCGGCGTCTGCACGCCGTCATAGCCGTACGCCGGCAGGTGATCCGCGCGCAGGGTGTCGATCGAGATGATGATCACCGGCGCGCCTGGAGCGCTCACCGTCTTCGTTTCTGCAGTGCGCTGGCAACTCGCCAGCGCGCCGGCCAGGAGCAGCAGTGCGATTCCGTATCGTGTTTTTGTCATGGAACACCCTGTGGGCGAGCGCCTGCGCGCCGCAGCCAGTTTTCAGCCGCATCGCGGTAGCCAAAGTGCGCGAGCGTGTTCGCGGCCAGCGTATTTGCGGCCGGTCCAGGATTGGCCCGCACCATCTCGACGAGCACGGCCTCTCCGGAGGCAACATCCTTCTGAAGTAGATGAATCGCGGCGAGGCGCGCGTACGCTTCCCGGTTCTGCGGATGCACTCGCGTCTCAGTACGAAGCGCTTCGATCGCTTCGGACGGCCGCGACATCTGCATGAGCGCGGATGCGCGCGCAACCTCGAGTGACCGAACCGGCGGCTCGCCGCGGCTCGCGCGCGCGCTCTTCAACGCGTCGAGCGCACGCAGCGCCTCAGGCGCTCGCACGGCTCCGCCTGCGAGCAACGCATCGCTGAGCAGCAGCACAGCCTGCGGTTCGTAGTGCGCATCACGCGCGGCCTCGCGCGCATGTTTCTCCGCAACCGCAGGCGTGCGCGCGGCGAGCGCAATCCGTCCGAGCAGCAGATGCGCCGCAGCGGGATTCGCGGTCAATGCAAGCTCCGCGTGTGCGCGCGCTTCATCGAGACGACCGGCATTCATGAGCGAAGTCGCGACTCCGATTGCGACTTGCTCGGTCAGCGCCGGATTGCGCGCGAGCACGCCGCGATACACCTCGGCCGCTTCGGTGAACTGCCGTGTCGTTTCGTACGCGCGCGCCAGCTCGAGTGAAGCATCGGTGAAGTTCGGGTTCTGCGCGAGCACGTCGCGCAGCTCGCGAATGGCAGCGGTCATGTCGCCGCGCGCGACGGACGCGCGCGCGGACATGTACGCGCCGTACTGCGCGATGTGATCCTTGGCGTCTGGCAGGTTTGCGGCGACCGACGAAGCCGGCGCCGAGATGTAGCCGAGCGCCGCGAGCTTCGCCATCTCTTCCGGCGATGCAGCGCCCGGCGCCGTCAGCTTCTTCTCGAATTGCGCAATCGCGGTGCGAAACGACGCTGCCGCGCGCCGCTCGTCTGCCAGGACGTTCTTCTGCTCGCCCGGATCATTCGCAAGCGTGTACAGCTCGGCGCGCGGAGCATCGATGTAGTGCTGTTGCCCGTCGATCAACGAGCGGACGTCGCTCCATCCGAGATGCAGGCGCGCATACAGCGATTCACTGAAGATGCGGCGCGCCGGCTCTCGCTTCGCGCCCGGCCCAATAATTGGAACGCCCGCGATTTGCGCCGGCGCGTCACCGCCGGTGAGCGCCACGACGGTCGGGTAGATGTCGATCAATCCCACCGGCTCGTCGATGGTCGTTCCCGCGCTCGCGTTCTTCGGCAGCTTGACGATGAGCGGAACGTGAATGGCCTCGCGGTAGACGAAGATGCCGTGCTCCGGCTCACCGTGATCGTTGAGGCCTTCGCCGTGATCGCTGAGCAGGATGACGATCGAGCGATCGTAGATGCCGCGCGCGCGCAGATCGTCGAGAAAACCGCCGAGAATCGCGTCCGCGTGCGCGATCTCGCCATCGTACGCAGTCGATGCGGCGGAGCGGTACGGCTCCGGCGGGTCGTACGGCGTATGCGGCTCGAAAAGATGCATGAAGAGAAAGAACGGCGCGGTCGACTGTGACGCGATCCATCGCTGCGCCGCCGCGGCGGTCGCGGCTCCGGGCCGCTGAATCGCGCCGAGATCGGCGCCGGCCGCGAACGCGATCGGATCGTCGTACCAGTCGAAGAGAGGGCGCAAACCGGTCGTGCCGCGGAGCACGTACGACGAAACAGCGGCGCCGGTCGCGTATCCATTCTTCTTCAGCGTCTGCGGCAACGTGGACGTCGTGGCGCCGAGGCGGTAACCGATGTTGTCACGGACGCCGTGGTCGGCGGGGAGCTGACCGGTGAACAGCGAGACATGCGACGGGAGCGTCAGGGGAACCTGCGAATAGGCGTTGCGGAAGAGCACACCGTCGTCGCGGAGCCGATCGATGTTCGGCGTCTTCAGTCCGCGATAGCCCCAGGCCGGCAGGTGATCGGCGCGCAGCGTGTCGATCGAGATGACGATCACCGGCGCTTGCGGGAATGTCGTCGCCTGCGGCGTTTCAACGCCGCGTCCGCAGCCGGCGACGAGTGCGAGAGCGGCGAGCACCAGCGGGAGCCGGTGGGACAGAGCGGTCATGGCAGTCGCTTCAGACAAAAAAAAGCCCCGGCATATGCCGGGGCTTTCTCTACAGCTTTGGAACGAATTAGAAGCGAACGCCGAACGAGAAGCGGTAGGTGCGCGGGAGGTTGTAGCTACCCGCGGCGCCACCCGGCAGGAGCGAAGAACCGGTGGTCGGGTTCAGGCCCTTGCCGAAGTTCGAACCTTTCTGCCAGATACCGACGTCGTTGTGACCCGCTTCCGCGCGGCACTGCGCCGCGGTGAGGCCCTGGGTGCACTCGACATAGGTGCCGGTGAACGGGTTCGTGCTGCGAATCACGTTGACGGTGGTGTTCGGGGTGATGACTTCCTGCGTGTTGAAGGCGTTGAGCAGCTCGCCCTGGACAAACAGGTTCACGCGGCTGATGGGCAGGTTGTAGTTGAGCGCCACATCGGTCGTGTGAATGTCGTCGAGGCGGAACTGGCCGCGCTCGCCGAAGTAGTACGTGCTCGTCGGACCAACGCTGTTGTAGTACGACGGAACGGACGGGCAGGACGGGCAGAGCGTCGCGCTGTTCGTCACGCGGACCGTGCCGATCGCCGAGTACGGCGTGCCCGAGTCAAAGCGCTGCAGGACGGAGAGGTTGAACGTACCGAACGGCGTCGGCTGGTCGTACGACACCCAGGCGCGCGCCTTGTGGCGCTGATCCTGGAGGAGGTAGCCGACCGGGAAACGCTGCGCGTAACCGAGGAGCTCCGGATAGACGTTGGAACCGGCGGCGGTAACCGGGCCGCTGGCAGCCGTCTCACCTTCGATGTTGCCCTTCAGCGTCGAGTACGTGTAGTTCGCACCGAGGTTGAAGCGGTTGAAGAGGCGGTAGCTACCCTGAAGCAGGAACGCCTGGTAGTGGCGCTCGAAGTCATCGCTGTTCTCGACCAGGTTCAGGTCGACTTCTGCGTCGGCGAGAGGATCGTAGACCTGGCCGGTCGACTGATCAACGCGCGTCGTGTAGAAGTTGTCCCAGGTACGATCCTGGTAGTCGACGCGGAGGAAGCCGTTGGCGCCGATCTGGCCGCCGATGCCGACGGTGAACTCGTCGACGCTCTGCGACTGGAGCGGGTCACGGATCTGGGTCTGGATACCGTTGGAACCACCACCGAGGAAGAAGTCGCGGTTCTCGGTGAAGCCGACCGAGCGGAACCAGCTATAGACCTGGTCGAGGATCGTGTCGGTGTTCTGGTTGATGATGTCCGGACCGTAGTAGACCCAGTACAGGTACGACGGCGAACCGGCGGTGGAGGAAGCGTCACCGACGTTACCGTTGGCAACCTTCGACGAGTAGACGCTGTAGCTCGCATTCGCGCGCAGGCGGCCGTTGCCGAAGATGTCGTAGGTCACGCCGAGGCGCGGGGAGATGTTGCTGTCGTCAGCAACGGACAGACCGGCGTTGTTCTCGCCTTTGTTCTGGTCGTAACGGACGCCGAGGTTGAAGCTGAGGTTCTGGTTGAAATCCCACTTGTCGTTGAGGAACAGCGAATCCGTACGGAAGCTGTTGCCCTGCGCGGACTCGAGGATCGGCCACCAGAGGATGAGCGCGCCGCCCTGCTTGACGCTGCCGAGCAGTTCGCCGTTCGCGCCACGGGTCAGGCCCGGGGTCGGATCGGTGTTGAGGAAGTTGGTGTAGACCAGGAGGCTGAAGTCAGAAGCCGACTGGTGGTTGTCCGACTTCAGCATGTCCTCGTACCGCTCGTAACCGGCGGTGAGGTTGTGCGTGCCGAGCGCGCCGCTCGACAGGAAGTAGCTGCCTTTGAGGCGGCCGTTGAGGTTGTTGCGCTCCTCGGGGAACGAGCAGGCGCCGCAGAAGGTCGGGTAACCCGCGCGACGTCCACCCGGGAAGCTGATGTTCGTACCACGCTCCGGCGTCGCCGGCGCGTCGGCACCGGAGTCAACGAACGAGAAATCCTGCTCGGCGTAGCTCGCCTCGATCAGGAAGTTGTCGGTGATGACGCCGTTGTAGTTGAACGTGCGGAAGGTGTTCGGCAGCGTGCGCTGCGCGTCGAGCGTCTTCGCCTCGGCCGGGGTCAGCGGGCCGGGGCTGTTGATCTGCTCGCGGGCGATGTCGAAGTACGTGCCGACCAGCGTGTGGCGCGGCGTGACCTGACCGGTGAGCTTGATCTCGAAACGACGCTCTTCGTCAGCACCGAGGTACGGAATCGCCTGCTCGCCGGGGGTACCGGTGGTGGCGAAGAAGCGCTGCGACTCGAGCTCGTAGTAACGGCCTGCAGTGAAGAACCACAGGCGATCGCGCATCAGGTAACCACCGAGCGTTCCCTCGTAGATGTTCACGAGCTTGCTCGCCGGGCGGGCTTCATTGAGGATGCCCTGCTCGGTCCACTCCGGGTTGTTGATGCTGTCACGGAGGCTGCCCGTGAACTCATTACCACCCGACTTGGTGATGGCGCTGACGACACCACCGGTGAAACGGCCGAATTCGGCCGAGATCGCACCGGTCTGCACCGTCGTCTCCTGGATCGCGTCCTCGATGAAGAGGTTCTGCGGCTGGCCACGGAGAACTTCGTTGACGACCGCACCGTCGACCGTGTAGGTGCTGTCATACGCGAAACCACCCGAGATGACGGTCGCGCCGCCCGGGCCGTTCTGCGTGACGCCAGGCGCCAGGTTGACCGTTCCGATCAGCGTACGCGCGACCGGCAGGTTCTCGACGACGTCAGCATCGAAGTTCGTCTGGATTTCCTGGGTCTCGAGTGCTGCCGGAGCGCTCGCCGTGACGGTGATCGACTCCGTGACAGCCGACACCCTCAGGTCCGCATCGACACGCGTCGTACCCGTAAGGGTGACGCGCGTGGTGCGCGTGACGGTCTGCAGACCCTGCAGCTCCACACGCACCGTGTAATCGCCCGGCGGAAGCGCGGGGATATTGTAATTGCCGTTCGCGTCAGAAACCGCCGTACGGGCACCCATGCCCTGCGGCGACGTAACGGTGACGGTTGCACCCGGCAGGGGCGCGCCGTCGCTCGTCACGGTGCCCGTCAGAGCGCCAGTCGTGGTGCTCTGCGCGAACACGCTGACGCTTGCGAGCAGGAGCATCGCAAGGACTGCGAGAAAGCGAGAAAACTTCATCCATTCCTCCTTTGATTTTGGTGGCGAACCACCGGGCGTGACCCTCTGCATGATCCCGCCCAAACTGCGAAAACTACCCAAGTGGCTATAAGGAAGCGACTTATACCATGCAGGCCGCGTTCAGCGGAAGCCGGTTTCTTCGGGTTCTTGGATCGTCAGCCCCGGATTGTTGAACCCTGCTTCCGCAGAGCTCGCCCCAGTGCATCGTCGAGTCCGCGAGCCTCGAATGTGAACCCTTCCTGCTCCGCTCGCCGCGGGAGAACGCGCTGTCCGGCGAGGAGCGCCTCGTCCGCCATCTGCCCGAACGCGAGCCGCAGCGCGAACGCCGGCGCAGGCATGAACGCGGGCCGCGACACCGCCCGGCCGAGCGCACGCGAGAAGTCGCGGTTGCGCGCCGGCTCCGGCGCGGTGGCGTTGTAGACGCCGCGCACCGATTCGGTCTCGATCGCCCATTCGATCATCCGCAGCACGTCGTCCCGCTCGATCCACGACATCCATTGCTCGCCGCTGCCGATCGGACCGCCCGCTCCGAGCTTGAACGGCAGGAGCATTTTCTGCAGCGCGCCGCCGCCGCTCGCGAGCACAACACCGAACCGCAACACGACCAGCCGCGCCAGCGGATCCGCTTCGCGCGCCGCCGCTTCCCATCGATCGACGAGGTCCGCGAGAAAGCCGCCGCCGCGCGTCGAGCTCTCATCGAGCGATTCGTCTTTGCGATCGCCGTAGAAACCGATCGCCGACGCATTGACCAGCGCGCGACGGCGTGACGGCTCGCGGCGCAGTGCTTCGACGATCGCACCTGTCGCGTTCAATCGACTGTCGACGAGACGCTGCTTCCTCGCATCGGTCCAGCGCCCCTCCGCGATGTTTTCGCCGGCGAGATTGACGATCGCGTCGGCGCTCGAGACCTCGTCGGACCAGGTGCCCTGCGTCCGGCCATCCCACGTGAGCGGCCGGCCCGCGGCGACGCGCGACGCATCGCGCGTCAGCACCGCCACATCGTTGCCGCGGGCGAGCAACCGCCGCACGAGTGGCTCTCCGATGAACCCGCTGCCTCCGGCGACCACGATCTTCATCCGGCGATTCTACGGCCGGAAAACTAAAAACCGCCGCCGGTCTGCCCACCGGCGGCGGTCCTTAGTTGCAGGAGGAGGAGTAGGAGAAGGATTGGGGTTCGTTCGTTCGCTACAAATGGTCAGACGAACGATCCTGAAGAAAGTTTCGTTACGAGATGCGCGACCTTGCGACGACGCGGCGCGGATCGCTGACGTTTCCTTTTTGTAACCCGGCGAATGCAATCATCGCGGCGTTGTCGGTGCAGTACCGCTTCTCCGGCAGCCGGACGATCACGCCGCGCGCGGTGCCCCACGCATCCATCCGCTCGCGAATGAGGCCGTTCGCCGCGACCCCACCCGCGATCGCCACTTCCGTCGGCTTCGTTCCTTCGAGCTGCGTCCAGACGGAATCGAGGCGGTCGAACAACTGCGCGGCGAGCGCCTCCTGAAACGTGGCGCAGAAATCGGCAAGCGCCTGCGCGTCGCCGGCAACATTGATGTCGTGCTCGCGCGCGAGGCGGATCGCTCCGGCTTTGAGGCCGCTGTACGAAAAGTCGAGCGAGCTCTCCTTCGAAAACTTCGGCACCGGCAGCGGAAAGCGTTTCGCATCCGCCGCGCCGGCGCGAGCGTGCTTCTCGATCTGCGGTCCGCCCGGATACGGCAGCCCGATGAACTTGGCGACTTTGTCGAACGTCTCCCCGATCGCGTCGTCGCGCGTGCGATTGATCTGACGCACGTCGCTGCCGCGCACGTCGTAGATCGCCGAATGACCGCCGGAGATCACGAGCGACAGAAAACGCTCCGGCAGCGGAGTCGACGCTCCTTCTTTCTGTAGATACGGAGAGTAGATGTGGCCCTCGAGGTGATTGACCGGCACGATCGGCACGCCGAGGCCGTACGCGAGGCCCTGCGCGCCGGCCACGCCGACCAGCAGCGCGCCGATCAGTCCCGGCCCGGAGGTCACGGCGATCGAATCGACGTCGCTCCACGACGCGCGCGCATCGCCGAGCGCGCGCTCCACCAGCGGAAAGAGATGCTGCAGATGTTCGCGCGACGCGATCTCCGGCACCACGCCACCGAACGGCTGGTGCCGCTCGATCTGCGATGCGATCAGATTGACGCGCACACTGCCGTCGCGCTCGAGCAGCGCGACCGACGTTTCATCACAGGAAGTCTCGATTCCAAGGATCATCAGTCGTCCGGAACAACAACTCTATAATCCGCCACTCCACGCATGAAAGACGAACTCGCCAAACGATACGAGCCGACCGAATTCGAGCAGCGCATTTACGCCTTTTGGGAGAAAGGCGGCTACTTCACGCCGGTCGCCGATCGCGAGCGGCCGAAGTTTTCGATCGTCATCCCGCCGCCGAACGTCACCGGCCGCCTGCACATCGGCCACGCGCTCGTGAACACGCTCCAGGACATCATCGTCCGCTGGAAGCGGATGTCCGGCTTCAACACGCTCTGGCTTCCCGGCACCGATCACGCCGGCATCGCCACGCAGCTCGTCGTGGAGCGTCAACTCGAGAAGGAAGGCATCTCCCGTTTCGACCTCGGCCGCGAGAAGTTCGTCGAGCGCGTCTGGCAGTGGAAGGAACAGCACTCCACCGAGATCAAAGATCAGCTCACCCGTCTCGGCGCTTCGGCCGACTGGTCGCGCGAGCGCTTCACGCTCGATGAAGGCCTTTCCCGCGCCGTCCGGTATGTGTTCGTGAAGCTGTACGACGACGGCCTCATTTATCGCGACCTGGCGATGGTCAACTGGTGCCCGCGCTGCCGCACCGCCATCTCCGACGTCGAAGTCGAGTTCCGCGAGAAGAACGGAAAGCTCTACCACATCGACTATCCGGTCGAAGGCACCGATCGCAAGCTCACCGTCGCCACAACACGTCCGGAGACGATGCTCGGCGACACCGGCGTGGCCGTGCATCCCGACGACGAGCGCTACAGAAACTTGATCGGGAAGAACGCGATGCTGCCGATCGCGAACCGCCCCATTCCGATCGTTGCCGACTCCATCCTCGTCGATCGCGAGTTCGGCACCGGTGTCGTCAAAGTGACGCCGTCGCACGACCGGAACGATTACGAGGCGGGATTGCGCAACAACCTGCCGCAGATGCAGGTCATCGGTGAAGACGGCCGGATGACCGACGCCGCCGGCGCCGGCTTCAGCGGCCTCGATCGAAAGGAAGCGCGCGCGCGCGTCGTCGAAATGCTGCAGGAGCTCGGCGCGATCGTGAAGGTCGAAGAGCACGTTCACAACGTCGGCATCCACGGCAAGTGCGAGACCGACATCGAGCCGATGATCTCGCGGCAGTGGTTCGTGAAGATCGAGCCGCTCGCCAAGCCGGCCATCGACGCCGTGCGCAATGGCGACGTCACCATCACGCCGCAAAGCTGGGAAGCGACGTACTTCAACTGGATGGAGAACATCCACGACTGGACGATCTCGCGCCAGCTCTGGTGGGGCCACCGCATCCCCGCGTTTCACTGCCCGAACGGCCACACCACCGTCTCGGTCGACGACCTCACCACCTGCCCCGAATGCAGCGCCTCGGTCACGCAGGAGACCGACGTCCTCGACACCTGGTTCTCCTCCGGACTCTGGCCGTTCTCCACGATGGGCTGGACCGGTCCCGAATCGGAAAAGAGCGCCACCGATTACCAGATCTTCTATCCGACCGACACGCTCATCACCGGCTTCGACATCCTCTTCTTCTGGGTCGCGCGGATGATCATGTTCGGCCTCCGCTTCACCGGTCAGGCTCCGTTCCGCCAGGTGTTCCTCAACGGTCTCGTGCGCGACGAGCAGGGCCGGAAGATGTCGAAGACGATCGGCAACGTGATCGATCCGCTCGACGTGGTGAGCGAAGTCGGCGCCGATGCGCTCCGCTTCACGCTCGCCGTCACCGCGTCGGGCCGCGACATCCCGCTCGGCAAGTCGCGCATCCAGGGCTACTCCGCATTCGTCAACAAGATCTGGAACGCGTCGCGCTTCGCGATGATGCACATCGACGAGGAGCTGCGCGACGCGGAGCCGATCGATCGCGAGAACCTCAAGACCGTCGAGCGCTGGATCCTCTCGCGGCTCAACGCCGTCACGCGCGAAGTGAACAAGCAGCTTTCCGTCTTCCGTTTCGACGAGGCGGCCAGCGCGCTCTATCAATTCTTCTGGCACGAATTCTGTGACTGGTACATCGAAATGGCGAAGCCGGTGCTCCTCGGCCGGCACGGCAGTGAAGAGGACCGCCACCTCGCGAAACGGGTGCTGCTCGAAGTGCTCGACCGCTCGCTGCGCCTGCTCCATCCCTTCATGCCGTTCGTCACCGAAGAGATCTGGCTCAAGCTCGGCGGAGTCGAGCCGTCGGTCATGGTCGCGCCGTATCCGATCCCTGAGGACGTGCTCGAAGATCCCGACGCCGAACGGCTCACCGCGGCGGTCAAGGCGATCATCACCACGGTTCGCAACGTGCGCGCGGAGCGCGGCTTCACGCCGAAGGACCGCTTCACCCTCTACATCCGCGGCAACAGCGAGCGCGAATCGAATTTCTTCCGCGAGTACGCGTATCTCCTGATCGAGCTCGCGCGCCTCGACGAAGTGTCGGTCGAAGGCGAGCCGCCGGCCGGCACGCATCACGACGTCGTCGAAGGTTTCCACATCGCCATTCGCTTCCCCGAAAAGCAGGTGTCGCAGGAACAGCTCGATCGCGTGAAGCGCGAGATCGAGAAAACGCAGAACGAGCTCGCCTCCATCGAGTCGAAGCTCGCGAACGAACAGTTCACGAAGAACGCGCCGCCGAACATCGTCGATGGTGCGCGCACCCGCGAAGCCGAGCTGCGCGCGCGGCTCGAGAAGCTCCAGCAGAATCAATGAACGCGATCCGACGCGACTCTCAATGACGATGCTCTCGATCGACACCCAACAGGTCGTTCCGCGACTGCGCACGCTCGAGTCGCTCGCGATCATTCCGCGCGTCGCGTCGACGAACCTCATCGCCCGCCGCATCGTCGGCGAGTGCATCGAGAACGAGCTCTCGCTGCCACACGCGATGATCATCGCCGGCGAACAGTTCGCCGGCCGCGGCCGCAATGACCGGCAGTGGTCTTCGCCCCCGGGCAAGGGCATCTACGCGACCACGCTGCTCAGCCGGCCGCTCCGCGAGCTGCCGCTGGTGCCGCTCGGTATCGCCAACATCGTCGCCTCGTATCTGATCGAGACGTTCGCCATCGACGCGCGCATCAAGTGGCCGAACGACGTCCTCGTCGGCGGCAGAAAAATCGCCGGCATCCTCATCGAAGCGCGCATTCAGGAAGAGCGCGTGTTTCTCCTCATCGGCACCGGCATCAACGTCGAGCCGGTGGCCGACGACACCCGTCCGAATGCCGTCGCCATCAGCGAAGTCTCGCCGCGCGCCTTCACCGGCATCGACACCGCCACCCTCGCCTTCGTCGAGCACATGGACGAACAGCTTTCGCGTCCCTTCGAGCACGACGCCGTCCTCGCGCGCTGGCGCGAGCTCTCCGTGCACAAGCCGGGCGACAAGATCCATTGCGTGATCGGAACGAAAACGATCAGCGGCACCTGGATCGGCATCGACGAACACGGCCGCGCCATGCTGAACACACCCGACGGCCAGACCGCCATCTCCGCCGGCGACCTCTTTCTCGCCTGACCATCGCGCCGCGCAACGAATCCCGCACCCGCCCGTTCACTACGTTCTTGTGGAGCGGTGGCCGCTTCGGCCACCGGTCCTCCCGACATGGCGGCGGGCTAAGAGCCCGCCGCTCCACCAGGACGTGCGTCAATCCACCACGTGCCGAGAGCCGCGTCTTCAGTGGAGCGGCGGACAGTGTCGGCGGCCGAAGCGGCCGTCGCTCCACGAGCACGGCAGCGGCCTCGCTTCCCGCGCGCGCTAAACTGCGCCGCGAATGGCGTCGTCCAATCTTCTCGTCGTCGATCTCGGCAACACCAACGTGGTCCTCGGGCTCTATCGCGGGGCGGAGCTGCTCAATTCGTGGCGGCTCGCGACCGCGCGCGAGCGGACGGCGGACGAATACGGCATCCTCGCGCGCCAGCTCGTCGGCGATTCGCTGCAGAACAATCTCGAAGGGGCGATCGTCGCGTCGGTCGTGCCGCCGCTCAACAGCGCGATGACCTTCATGATCCGGAAGTACTTCGGCATCGAGCCGCTGTTCGTCGAGCCAGGCGTCAAGACCGGGATCGCCATTCACGTCGACAACCCCGCCGAAGTCGGGGCGGACCGCATCGTGAACTGCGCCGCCGCGCACGAGATGTTCGGCGGCCCGACCGTGATCGTCGACTTCGGCACCGCCACGACCTTCGACGTCGTCACCGCCAACGCCGAATTCATCGGCGGCGTCATCGCGCCCGGCCTGAACATTTCGGCGGAGGCGCTGTTCGCGCGCGCTGCGCGGCTTCCGCGCGTCGACATTCGCAGGCCCGATCACGTGATCGGCACCAACACCGTCGTGAACATGCAGTCGGGCATTTACTTCGGGTACCTCGGCCTCGTCGACGGCATCCTCGCGCGCATCAAGCGGGAAGTGCCCGACCTCAAACGCGTCATCGCCACCGGCGGCCTGGCGACGCTGTTCGCCGAAGACAGCGATCACATCGACGACGTCGATCCCGAGCTCACCCTCAAAGGCCTCAAGATCATTTACGACAGGAACAGAACCTCCCGGCGCTCCAGGAAATGAACCGACACCGCAGAACGCGCCACGCGAATTCAGGTCCTCTCTCCCTCTTCCTTCTCCATTCCGCGTTCTGCGTTCTGCTCTCTTTTGATGCGCTGGCCCAGGTCACCGCGAAACATGCCGCACTCTCCACCGCCTCGCCGCTCGCCACGAAAGCAGGCCTCTCCGTTCTGCAGAAAGGTGGCACTGCCGCCGACGCCGCGGTCGCCGTCGCGTTCACGCTTGGGGTGATTCACCCGCAGGCCGGCAACCTCGGCGGCGGCGGTTTTCTCGTCTATTACGACGCGCAGACAAAAGGCCTCTGGACGCTCGACTTTCGCGAGCTCGCACCGCGCGCGGTGAAGCGCGACATGTTCGAGAAGGTAAAAGCGGAAGGCGCACGCGCGGCCGCCGTTCCCGGCACCGTGGCGGGCCTGGAGGCGCTGCACGCGAAGTTCGGCGCGCGTGCGTGGAAAGAGCTGCTCGCGCCGGCGATTGCGCTCGCGCACGAAGGTCCGCGTGAAGACGCGGAGCTCGCCGCGGACATCGAAGCGGCGAAACGCGATCGCAAGCTCGACATCCCGAAAACACTGCCGGCGCCGGAGCTCGCGACCACGTTGCAACGGCTCGCCGACCATGGCGCGCGCGATTTCTACGAAGGCGACGTGGCGAAGAAACTCGTCGAAGGATTGCGCGCCGGTGGAAGCGTGATCGGCCACCGCGACCTCCGCGAATATCAGGCGATCTGGCGCGCGCCGATCAAGCTGCGTTACGGGCCGTACGAGATCTACACCGTCGCACCTCCATCCGGTGGCGGCGTGGTGATCGGGCAGGTGCTGAACATCCTCGCGAGCGACGATCTCGCGGCCAGCGGATTTCAATCCACTAAGTCGCTGCATCTCCTCATCGAAGCGCAGCGTCGCGCGAACATCGACCGCCGCCGCTACGTCGGCGATCCGCTCGGTTCGCGCATTCCGTATCGCGAATTGCTGTCGCAAAAACGCGCGGAGCTGTGGCGCGCATCGATCGTTGCGGATCGCGCCACCGCCACCGCCGGTCTCACCGAGCCGGCCGCGCTGACGAACGAAGGCGAGCACACGACGCACTTCACGATCGCCGACGCGCAAGGCAACATCGTCTCGTTCACCACCAGCCTCGGCGACAACTTCGGCAGCGGCTTCCTCGCTCCGGGCCTCGGCTTCTTCGTCAATGACGCGCTGACCGACTTCACGACCGGACCGAATTCGCTCGATCCGCTGAAGCGTCCCGCATCGCCGATGACGCCGGTGATCATCCTGCGCGACGGCAAACCATTCTTCGCCCTCGGCACGCGCGGCGGTGCTGCCATTCCGGGCACGATCCTGCAGGTCTTCCTGAACATCGTCGTGTACGGGAAGTCGCTCAACGACGCGATCGCGGCACCGCGCTTCACTCACGCCGGAATGCCGGAAAACGTGATGTACGAGCGCTCGCGCACGGCGCCGGCGACGCTTGCAGCGTTGAACGCGATGGGCCACGGCATCGATGCGCGCGATGCAATCGGTGACGTGCACGCAATCCTGTTCGAGAATGGGCGCCTCATCGCCGTGGCCGATCCGCGCCGCGGCGGCGCAGCCGGAGGGTATTAGTGAATCTGAAAGTCGAAGCGGCGCGTGCGGCGCTGAACGAAGTCCGTTCCGGAATGACGCTCGGTCTCGGCACCGGCTCGACCGCCGCCGAATTCGTGAAGCTCCTCGGCGCAGCGTTGCGCGACGGCACGCTGCGCGACGTTCGCTGCACCTGCACGTCGGAGCAGACCGAAGAGCAGGCGCGGATGTTCAACGTGCCGACCTTCCCGCTGCACGAAGTCGCGCCGCTCGATCTCGCCATCGACGGCACCGACGAGATCGACGCGCAGCTCCGCCTCATCAAAGGCCGCGGCGGCGCGCTGCTGCGCGAGAAGATCGTCGAACAGCAAGCGCTGCGCTTCATCGTCATCGCCGATGAATCGAAAGTCGTCAAGCGCCTCGGCGTCGGCGTGTTGCCGGTCGAAGTGACCCCGTTCGCGCGCGAAGTGCTCGAGCGCCGCTTCACCGAAATGGGACTCGCGCCCGTGCTGCGCCTCCGCGACGGCGCGCCGCGCGTGACGGATGAAGGTCACCTCATCCTGGATGTGATGGTGCCGGAAGGCGCCGACATCGCCGACGTTTGCGCGCGCATCCGCGCGCACGCCGGCGTCGTCGAGACCGGCTTCTTCGCCACCGAAGCCACCGAGGCGATCATTGCGGGGGCGGAGGGGATCCGGCGGATGGTGCGGCCGTAGGCGCGGCCTTCTTCACGTTCATGTTCAGCCGCCACTGGTGATCCTCGTACCAGAACGAAACGTGTGACGCGAACGGCGTCTTCAGCGGCTTGTTGATCTTCGTTTCGAACAGCGGATAGAGCGGCGTCGGATTGTCGTAGTGCCACGACACCTCGCCGTGACCGACGGTCGGCTCGTTCGGATGCCGCACGAAATTGCGCAGCCCTCCGTAGACCTTCTCGCAGATCTTTCCGCGCAGCGCACGGCCGCGATGACTCGGCGCCGTGCCGAGAATGCGAAAACCTTTGCTCGTCACCTTCGCCAAATACGTCGCGGAATCGGCGGTCACTTCCTCGGTGACCGTCACGAGGCCGGCGCGCTCGAGATTGCGCAGCGTGCGGACCGCGAGCTCGTCGTAATCGTCTTTCGGCGACTTCGGCGTCCACCACACTTTTTCCGGCACTTCCGCGTAGATCGGCTCGACTTTCGGCGACCGCGCGCGGACGAGCGCTGCCGCCGTCTGCTCGGTCAACGGATCTGGTTTTCCGCACGCAAGCGCGGCCATCGCGCAGAGGAGCAGGACCGCGTAGTTCGTTCGTCTCACCATGACCTCGCTTCGCACAGCAAAGAAATCGCCAGATCCCGTTTTGATTGGTTATGCTTCGCGTCCTATGAGTATGAAGGCGATGACCATTCCTTCCGTCGTGATCGAGCGCATTGTGCGCGGCCGGGTCGCGGCCGACATGCTGCTCGTCCTTGGCGCCAGCGCGCTGATTGCCGTCGCGGCGCAGGTAGCGATTCCTCTTCCGTTCACCCCCGTTCCGCTGACGCTGCAGCCGCTGGCCGTCATCCTCGTCGGCGTTGCGCTCGGCTCCACGCGCGGCGCGGCCGCCGCGGCGCTCTACCTGCTCGAAGGCTTCAGTGGCCTGCCTGTGTTCGCGCAGGGTCACGGCGGTCCGATGTGGCTGCGCGGCGCGACCGCGGGCTACCTCTTCTCCTACCCGTTCGCCGCGTGGGTGGCGGGCTTCGTTTCGGAGCGCGGCTGGGGCTCGTCGATCGTGCGCGCCACCACCGGCATGCTGCTCGCCCTCGGCGTGATCTACCTCGGCGGCTGGTCGTGGCTGGCCGCGCTGACCGGTCCCTCGGCCGCATTCACCGCCGGAGTCGCACCGTTCGTCCTCGCCGACATCGTGAAGGTCGCCCTCGGCGCGGCCCTGCTGCCGAAAGCGCAGCAACTCGTGTCGCGGGTCTGATCGCGAGACACACCCGCCCGTCATCCTGAGCGTAGCGAAGGATCTCAGCGGCGACGGCCGGCGCATTTTGAGATCCTTCG
>DASVRB010000275.1:0-4830 GCA_036388835.1 Thermoanaerobaculia bacterium
CTTCAGCCCGCCGAGCTATCGATTGTTCGGCGGGCTAAAGCCCGCCGCTCCACAGGTTTTCGGCACCGAACAAATCGCGACGCCCGCCCCCTCCGTCATCCTGAGCGTCAGCGAAGGATGACGGGGAGTGTGGCGGGCGACGGTCGTCGCAATGGGGAGACCTCATTGGCGGAGGCGTGTCGGAATCGAACCAACCTTTCGACGCTTCCGCGCCGAAACAACGGTTTTGAAGACCGCGGGAGCCACCAGACCCCATTCGCCTCCGGATGAAGCGCGCGTGACGATAACACGCACTCTGCACGCGGCAATGCGCGCGGCATAATGCGCCGCACATGACGTGGTTCTACCTCGCTCTCGTGTTCGGCCTCGGCGCGATCATCGGGAGCTTCCTCAACGTCGTCATTCACCGCTATCCGCGCGAGGAATCGATCGTTTTCCCGCCGTCGCGCTGCCCGCATTGCGGCACGCAGATCAAGCCGTACGACAACGTCCCGATCTTCGCCTGGCTTTGGCTGCGCGGACGATGCCGCGCGTGCCGCGGTCCCATCGACGCGCGCTATCCGCTCGTCGAGCTCGCGAACGCGCTCTTCTACGTCGCGGTCTTTCAGCGTACCGGCATCACGCCTGGATTTCTCGCGATCGCCGCACTGGTCTCGATGACGATCGTGCTGATCTACATCGATCTCGACATTCAGATCCTGCCGGACGTGATCGACCTCCCCGGCGTCGCGATCGGATTCGTCATCGGCGCGCTGCACCTCGGCGCGAGTTACCCCGGCCTGGTGCTGTCATCGACGCTGCTCGAATCGGCTGCCGGCGCCGCGGCCGGCGCAGGTGTGCTGCTCGCCATCGGCCTCGCCTACAAGCTCGTGCGCAAGGTCGAAGGGATGGGCCTCGGCGACGTGAAAATGATGGCGATGCTCGGCGCGGTGCTCGGCTGGGAACCGCTCTTCCCGCTGCTGTTACTCGCGTCGATCACCGGCGCCATCGTCGGCATCTTCGTCATGACCCGCAGCGCCGAGGGAATGCAGGTCGCCCTCCCCTTCGGCGTCTTCCTCGGCATCGCCTTCCTGATCGTGCTCTTCTTCGGCGCGGATCTGATGGATTGGTATGTGAGGGTGCTGCTGGTGTGAATGCGGTGGAGGACAGGCAATCATGCCTGTCCCCTTCTCCGACGAATCACGGAAGGACAGGCAGGATTGCCTGTCCTCCACTTCTACCGCAACTTCATCGACGGATCGCCAAACAAAATCCACGAACTGCGCACGTCGAGATCGGTGGTCGCGTTCTTCGCGCGCGTGCCCGCTTCGCCGATTGTCGCGCCGTTGAAGAGCTGACGATAGAACTCGGCGGCCATGTGCATTTGCGGGACGGGCTCGGTGAGTGTGGATGAGGTCCACACCGCAACCGCGCCACCGTTGGGGTTGAGCAGCAGGGCCTCGGCGAGGCTGGACATGTAGACGTCGTGGAAGTAGCCGTTGAGGCAGGTCATCGCGGCGACGATCGGCAGTCTGCGATTCGTGAGTTGCGACGCGGCAGTGCCGGTGAAAGAGCCGCCGTTCCAGAGGTCGACCGAGCCGTGACCGATGTACGTCAGCAGCAGCGATTCGAACGTAGCGTCGGTCGCGGTTTTCGCGAACGACTTGCTGTACGCGGACGGGACGAGGTTGCCGAGCTTCACCGCCTCGGCGGCGAAATCGAATTCAGGATCGGTGTCGGTGACGAATGAAACCGCGTCGTTGCCGCGCGTGTCGCGGTTGACGATGCGGCCGATCATGGTGTCCGCATCAGCAACGGTCCGCGCCGGCAGACGTCCGATCGACATGCCGAGGCCGTCGACGAACCAATGATCCGAGGCCGTCTTCATGTAGTACGTCGCGACGAGCTTCGTCGGGACGTAATCGAATGCGCCGAGGCCGAGGTAATTGCGCGGGTCGATGCTCGCGTCGCCGAGGAGCAGCACGAACTTCGGTACGCGGCTCCAGTTGCGCGTCTGCTCGAGGAACGAGCGAATCGCGCCGGGGCCGCGATGACCGAAATTGAATTCGTCGTAGAGATCCTCGACGTCGACAATCGACGTGACGAGACCCTCGCGCTCGCGCCGCGCTTCGAGGCGTTCCGCGCTGGCGGTGAACGCGCGCGCGGTGATGATCAGGAGGTCGGCAGCGTTGCGCGTCGAGCTCCACGTCGATGCGCGGCTCGCGATGAGTTGCGCCGGCGCGAGCACGCGTGACTCGCCAATGACGAGGATCGAGCGCGTCCCCTGCCCCGCCGCGTTCACCGTCGCGCGGCCATTCGCGAATTCGACCGAAAGCTCGAGCGGCTGCGCCGGATTCGTGACGTCGATCGCGCGCACGCGCGCCGAGGTGAAGCCGCCGATCGTCGCGGCCGTGCCGCCCGCCATCGTCAACTTCAGCGCGTCGTTGTCGGCGACGAGGCGATGCGGATACGTGAGCCGCAGCGATTCGACGACCGAGACATCGAGGTCGCCGTCGAGTGCGGTGAGCGTCAGCGCGTTCGAGCCGTCGAGCAACGCGGAGACCGGAACGTCGATGCGCGTGACGAGGCGCTGCTTGTCATGGAACGTCGCGGTGCCGAGGTAGAGATTGCCGAGCGAGAGGCGCACCGAATGACGGCCGTCCGTGCCGCCCTGCAGCGTCACTTCGAGCGTGGCCGTCGATGCGGTGCGCTCGATGTTCTCGACGAACAGCTCCTGCGTCGCGCCGGCATTCGTCACGATCGCGCCGAAGAAGTTCTCGCGGTCGCCGTTGTCGGTGAGCGCGGTGAAGAAGACGGTGCGCTCGACGCGCTCGTAGGTGAACGGCGTTTGCGCGATGCTCGCGTTGCGCCCTTTCGATTTGTCTTTGACGATGCGCGCGCCGAGGCCCTTGTCGTTCGTCAGCCAGTACGCGCGCATGCCGCTGGCGGGGGTGTCGAGGCCGAAGCCGTAGAACTCGATCGCATCCGTGGTGACGAGGATCGGCTGCTCGATTCCTTCGGTGAAGAGCGCGAGCTTCTTGCCCGGCACGAAGCCGGCCGCGATGAGGCTCGCGAACGAAACGCGATACCACCCTTCCTGCGCGACCATCAGCTTCATGGCCGGCTGTGCGGCGAGTGCGAGCTGCTGCGCGCGCTGCGCTGACGTTGCAGCGATCGGCTGCACGCGCGACGCGCCGAGACCGCGCGGAGAGACGAAGATGCCGCCGGTCGACACGGGCTCGGCGAGCGTGCCCGCGTTCGCCGCTTCCGGCACTTCAGTGACGACGTTCGGCGTGACCGGTCCGTGCAGCGTCCGCACGCCGTGCAGATCGATGTCTTCGAGGTAGTACTGTGCGAGCTCGCCGCCGCGCACGTTGTCTTTCCAGCGATACGCGCGGCCGGAGGTCAGCTCTTTTTTCGCCGCGAACAATGCCGAACCGGCGATGAGCTGCTTGTTGATCTTCACGCGGCCGGCGCTGGTCTGGCGATAGACGTTGAAGCCGACGTTTTCGGCCTCGAACGACGTCGCCCACGACACCACCACCTTCCCTTTCGCGTCCTGCACCGCGCTCATCTCGAGCATGTGCACGACCGTCGGGGCGAGCACGTTCACCGTCACGCTCGCGCTGTCGTTCGTCGCGTTCGTGTCGGGTTGCGTGCGCGTGGCGCTGGCGGTGTTGGTGATCTGCGTCTGGCTCGCGGTGACCGTGCCGTTGATGGTGATGGCGTTCGACGCGCCGGAGGCCATCGACGCAAACGTGCAGGTCACGGTGCCGCCTGCGTGCGCGCAGTTCGCCCCCGGACTGACGCTGGTGAAGGCGAAGCCGGCCGGCATCGGATCGGTGACCACGACGTTGGTCGCGGTGGCCGGACCGTTGTTCGTGACGGTGACGGTGTAGGTCAGCGCATCGCCGGTGGCGAAGGCCTGATCGAGACCCGGATCGCTGGCCGTTTTCGCGACCGCCACGTCGACCACCGCGGCTCGGATGTTGACCGCGACCAGCGCCCACGGACGGGTGTGCGACGACGTCCAGGTCATGGTGGTGGTCGGCGTGGTGGCGAGGCGGCCGCTGCTCTCGGCGAGCAGCGAGCTGGGGTTGTTGCCGGTGCTCCGCGCGAAGATGGGCGTCTGTCCCGCGCCCGGCGTCAGCGAGAGGTTTTCGCGCCCGGTGATGAAGTCGACGATCACGTCATTGGTAGAGGTCGCGGCGATCGCAAGCGCGATCGGATTGCCGGAACCCTCGTCGCTCGCGGCGGTCGGTGCAATCTGCGCGGCGTTGCTGAACGTCATCGCGGCGACGACCGCTTCGGCATGTTCGCCGGGGAGGATGCCGGCGACGGTTACGTTGATGTTGTTGGTGCCGCTCGGCGGATTGAGGAGGTACCAGACTTCCGTGCGCACCAGGTTGGTGACGTCGTTCTGCGCGCGGAGGAGCGTGAGCGGCTGACCGCCGTACGTGACAGTCGCGGTGGTCGCGTTCGGCGCGACATTGATGTTCGTGTGCACCGAGACGAGCAGGATGCGATTCGCCGCCGTCGTCGTGGTGTGCGCCAGCGTGGTGGTGGGCGCCGCGAGCGTGTAGGTATCGGTGATCGACGTCTGCGCGTCGAAGGTGGCCTGCGCGAAAAGCGGTGCGGCGGTGACGAACAGCAGAGCCAGGAAAAGGGCGCGACGGAGCATCGTAGGGGTCTCGCTTAGGAACGGGATGTAGGAACCGGAGCAGCGCTTTGCAAAAATTTGGCCCGGGGGTGAGAGACGGCAGAAAAGATGGACGTCCTGGTGGAGCGGCGGGCTTCAGCCCGCCGAGCAGTCGAATGCGTCGGCCGGCTGAAGCCCGCCGCACCACCCGG
>DASVRB010000276.1:0-3921 GCA_036388835.1 Thermoanaerobaculia bacterium
TGGCGTCGCCGCACTCCAAAACGAGCTCTGGTCAACTGCTTGACCATCCGCAACTCTTCGCCCTCGGCACGCGCGAGCGCCTCCTCGTGCGACTCCGCAACACGGTCGACCAGGCCGAGGTCCAGCGCTTCTTGCGCAGAAAAGACGCGGTTCGCGAGGAACAACTGATTCGCCGCGCGGCGCGTCAGCACGCCGCGCCAGCGTGACGTGCCGCCGAAGCCGGTCACGATGCCGAGCTTCGCGCCTGGATGCGCGAATCGCGATCGTGGTGTCGCGAAACGGAGATCGAACGACAGCGCCAGATCGAGCGCACCGCCGAAACAATCGCCGTCGATGAGGCAGACGGTGATGCACGGAAGCCGCTCGATTGACGCGAACAACTCCTGCCCGAGGAGCGCAAAGTCGTATGCGTCGCGCGCGGTGAAACGCTCCATCTCCGCCATGTCCGCACCGGCGGCGAAGAGACGCGCGCGGCCGGAGCGGAAGACGAAGAGCGAGGTGTCGTCGGATGAAGGAAGCGCGGCGCGAATCGCGCGCAGTGCGCTCGACGAGAGCAGGTTCATCCCGCCGTCATCGAACACGAATTCAACACGCTTCGTCATCAGGTGGAGGACAGGCAATCCTGCCTGTCCCTGGTCGAACGTTGCGGGTGAGAAAGGACAGGCAGGATTGCCTGTCCTCCACTAGCGGCCGACTGCCGCGCGAATCGCGTCGACCGCGGCGCCGGTCGGCGTGCCGGGGAGGAAGATCTCCCGAATGCCCATCGCCTTCAGTTTGGGCACGTCCTGCTCCGGGATGATGCCGCCGGCGAAGACGATGATGTCGGTGCCGCCTTCCTCGCCGAGGAGCCGCATGATCTCGGGGAAAAGTACGTTGTGCGCGCCGGAGAGGATGGAGAGGCCGATCGCGTCGACGTCCTCCTGAATGGCCGCCGCCACGATCTGTTCGGGCGTCTGGCGCAGGCCGGTGTAGATCACTTCCATCCCCGCATCGCGCAGCGCGCGCGCGATCACTTTCGCGCCGCGATCGTGGCCGTCGAGGCCGGGCTTCGCGATGAGGATGCGGATTTTTCGGTCGGTCATTTCGAGCTGGTCTCCTCGGGCACACCATCGCGGAACGTCGAGAGGATCACGATGTCGTGGTAGGAGCCGTCGCGGTAGAACTCCGACCGCAATCTGCCCTCCTGCACGAATCCCTGCGCCTCGAGCACGTGCTTCGCGCGGTCGTTGTAATCGAATACGTCGGTGCGCAGTTTGCGCAGGTTCATCTCGTCGAATGCGAACCGCACCATCGTCCGGATCGCATCGCTGCCGAAGCCGCGGTTCCACGCGCTCGGCTCGCCGATGAAGAGGCCGAACGACGCCACGCGCGACACCCATTCGATGTCGTGAATCGAAGCGTTGCCGACATGCGTCCGGTCGTCCTTGCGCTCCACCGCGAAATGCCGCTCGGTCGACAGCGGATGCATGGCCCGCTCGAGCCACTCGATCTCGTTCTGAAACGCGATCGGATAGCGCGACTTGAGCGTGCGCACGATGTTCGGGTCGTTCATCCAGCGGTAGCAGCGCTCCGCATCGTCGCGCTCGAACGCGCGGAGAATCACATACTCCCCCGCGATCATGAACCGCCTCCGCGACGGCTCGCGCGAGTCGGGCGCGAATGCGCGCTCTGTTCGGTCAGCCATGTCGGGCGCGGATTATAGAGTCTTGTCGGTTCTCGGTTGTCGGTTGTCTGTGCCGTGCCGCCCAGGCGAAACGTCGCAGAGAACTGACAACAGACAACCGACAACTTTCTATACTCCCCCCATGCGCATCGCCATTGCCGCCTCGCTTCTTCTCGCCACCGCTCTCGCCGCGCAGAACGCGCCGCAGCGTGGGGTGTTCGTCGACGACATCGATCGGAAGGTCGACGCGTGCGAGAACTTTTATGACTACGCGAACGGCGCGTGGCGCGCCGCGAATCCGATGCCGGCATCGATGCAGCGGTGGAGCCGCCGCTGGGCCGCGGGCGAGCGGAGCAAGGAGCAACTGCGCACGATCCTCGAGGAGGTCACGCAGCGCACCGACTGGCCGACGGGCTCGATCGACCAGCAGATCGCCGATTTCTACGGCGCCTGTATGGACGAGAAGCGGATCAACGCCCTCGGCATCAAGCCGATCCAACCGCTGCTCGACGAGATCGATCGCATCGACGACGCGGAGTCGCTGCAGGCGGCGATCGCGACGCTGCACGACCTCCAGATCAATGCGCCGTTCGGCGTCGCGTCGACTCCCGACAATCACAATCCGAGTCAGGTGATCGCGCGCGTCTACGCATCCGGCCTCGGCCTCCCCGATCGTGATTACTACCTGAAGAGCGACAAGCGTTTCGCCGACGCACGCGTCGAGTACAGAAAGCACGTCGCGAAAATGTTCCAGCTCGCCGGCTCGTCCACCGCGGCCTCGAAACGTGCGGCCGACGCCGTGTTCGAGCTCGAGACGCGGCTCGCGAAGATGCACCTCGACAACGTCGCGCTCCGCGATCCGCTGGCCACCGATCGCAAGTACATGGTCGCGACGCTGCAGAAGATGACGCCGCGCTTCGACTGGTCGCGCTACCTGCAGCGCACCGGCATCGCCAACGCCGACCTCAACGTCGACCAGCCGCTGTTCATGACCGCCGTCGATCGCGAGCTCGCCGCGACGCCGCTCAGCACCTGGCGCACGTACCTGAAGTGGCACGTCCTCAACTCCACCGCGCAACATCTCTCCAACGACTTCGCCTCGCAGGACTTTGCGTTTTACGGCAAGTACCTGCGCGGCTCGAAGGAGATGAAGCCGCGCTGGAAGCGTTGCGTGGAAACAGAAGACGCGCTCCTCGGCGAGGCGCTCGGCAAGCGTTATGTCGAGCGCTACTTCCCGCCGCTCGCAAAAGCGCGCATGCAGGAGATGGTGGCGAACCTCCTCTCCGCCATGGGCGACACCATTCGCGCGCTCGAGTGGATGACCCCGACCACGAAACAGCAGGCGCTCGCGAAGCTCGCCACGTTCAATCCGAAAGTCGGCTATCCGGACGTGTGGAAGGACTACAGCAGCGTCTCGATCGGCCGCGATTCGCATTTCGCAAACGTCATGGCGGGGCTCCGTTACACCACCGCCGACGACCGCGGCCAGATGGGCAAGCCGGTCGACCGCGCGCGCTGGGGCATGACGCCGCCGACGTCGAACGCGTACTACAACCCGCTGCTGCAGGAGATCGTCTTTCCCGCCGGAATCCTGCAGGCGCCGGCCTTCGACGTGAATGCGACCGACGCCGTGAATTACGGTGCGATCGGCGTGGTGATCGGCCACGAGATCAGTCACGGCTTCGACGATCAGGGGGCGCAGTACGACGCGCACGGCCGCCTCAACAACTGGTGGACCGCCGAGGATCTGAAGCGGTTTCAGGAAAGGACGCAGTGCGTCGCCGATCAGTTCGAGGGCTACTTCATCGAGCCCGGCATTCACCACAACGGAAAACTCGTCCTCGGTGAATCGATCGGCGACCTCGCCGGCGCGAAGATCGCGTACATGGCGCTGCAGAAAGCGCAGCAGAAAAACCCGCCCGCAACGATCGACGGCTTCACCCCCGATCAACAGTTCTTCATCGCCTGGGGCCAGTTCCGCGGCGACGAGATCCGCCCCGAAACGCAGCGCGTAATGGTGCAGGGCGACCCGCACCCCACCGGCAAATACCGCGTCATCGGCCCGCTGTCGAACATGCCCGAATTCGCGCGCACGTTCGGCTGTGATGCGAACGATCCGATGGTGAGGGCGAATCGGTGTGAGGTGTGGTGAGGCGGCGTTGGGCTTTCGGCGTTAGGCGTTCGGGGGTTTTCGCCTGGGCGATTTGGAGTGCGGCGACGCCAGTCGCCGCTTTTTCTGCCGAAGCGAGTGAAAGCGG
>DASVRB010000277.1:0-14230 GCA_036388835.1 Thermoanaerobaculia bacterium
ACCGTCCAGATCACCGCTTCGCCCGACGGCCTGCTGTTCACTCCCGAGCATCTGCCGGCGAGGCGGATGGAATTGAAGCCGGTCGAGGTCGACACGTTCCAGCGCGGCCCGTTCCTGATTCGTTTCCGTCGCGACAAGAACGGCACGGTGGTCGGCATCGACTACAGCAACCCGCTGCTGCGAAACGTGCCGCTGACACGGCTGAGCGACGGCGATATGCGGAGCACTCGATGAAACAGCCGGCCGATGCCACGTGACGCATCAGCCTCGAGCCGCCCCCCTTTTTCCACAGGAGCTTTGCAATGCAAGGAACTTTTCACGTCGCAATCATCATGGACGGTAACGGGCGGTGGGCGACGGAGCGAGGACTGCCGCGGGTGGCGGGACATCGGGCCGGGGCAGACGCGGTCCGCAGAGTGGTCGAAGCGGCGCCTTCCGCTGGAATCGACCTCCTCACTCTTTACGCGTTTTCTGCAGACAACTGGAGCCGGCCACAGTACGAAGTGGATGCACTGATGACGCTTCTGGAGCGGTTTCTGGCCACGGAGACGGCGCGCTGTGTCGCGTCGGGTGTGCGCCTCAATGTAATCGGCCGGCGCGACCGCCTCTCCCCCACTCTCGTCCGTCTGATCGAGTCGTCGGAGGCTGCTACTGCCGGCGGTCAGAAGCTGCGGTTGCGCCTGGCTATCGATTATTCGTCGCGCGATGCCATTGCCCGTGCGACGTGCAGTAAATGCCGCGACAGCTCGTTCCGCCAGCGCCTTTCCATCGCCGTGCACGCCGATTCGATCATGGAAGACGTCGACCTGCTGATTCGCACGGGACGCGAGAAACGTCTCAGTGATTTTCTGCTGTTCGAGGCGGCGTACGCGGAGCTGCATTTCAGCGATCGCCTCTGGCCGGACTACAACGCCGCAGATCTCGAGAACGCCATTGAAGACTATCGCTCGCGCGAACGGCGCTTCGGAGCGATCGACGTCGAGCCCGTGATGCGCGTGTCATGAACGGCCGATCGAGCATTTCTGAAACCGCGGCCGAGTGCACGAGGAAACGACGCACATGACGTTAGAGATTCGCAATGTATCGAAGACTTATCCCAATGGCGTGCAGGCGCTGAAGGACGTGACGCTCACGATTCCGGCCGGTATGTACGGCCTGCTCGGGCCGAACGGCGCCGGCAAGTCGACTCTCATGCGCATCCTGGCCACACTGCAGGAGCCGGATCGCGGCAGCATCCGCCTCAGTGGCCCGTCCGGAGAGGCCATGGACGTGGTGAAGCAGAAGGACGCCGTGCGCGAAACGCTCGGCTACCTGCCGCAGGAGTTCGGCGTCTACCCGAAAGTCACCGCCGAGAAACTGCTCGATCATTTCGCAATCCTCAAAGGCATTACCCAGCGTTCCGCCCGCAAAGACGTCGTAGAAGCGCTGCTCCGGCAGACGAACCTGTGGGACGTGCGGAAGCAGAAGCTGGGCGGCTACTCCGGTGGCATGCGCCAGCGTTTCGGTGTCGCGGTGGCGCTGCTCGGCAATCCGAGGCTGATGATCGTCGACGAGCCGACGGCGGGACTCGACCCGGCCGAGCGCGTGCGCTTTCTCAATCTCCTCAGCGAGCTCGGAGAAAACAGTGTGGTCATCCTCTCCACACACATCGTCGAGGATGTTTCGGAGCTCTGTACGCGCATGGCCATCATCAATCGCGGCGAAATCCTGCTCGAGGCCGAGCCGCTGCGCGCGGTCGAGAACATTCGCGGCCGGATCTGGCGCCGCGCCATCGCAAAGGAGGAGCTTCCCGATCTGGAGCGGGAGCACGCCGTGATATCGACGAAACTCCTCGCCGGACGCACGGTCGTTCACGTCTACAGCGACACGGCGCCGGGCCCCGCGTTCGAAGCGGCGGAGCCCGACCTCGAGGACGTCTACTTCAGCGCCATGGCCGGCCGCATCGGCAGGAACGGCGCCCAAGCGGCGGTGCCCGCGTGAAGTTTCGCGAGATCGCGCGGTTCGAGGTGGCTTATCAGCTCCGCCGCCCCTGGACGTGGCTGTTTTTCATCGCATTGGTGGTATTCGCGTTTCTGCTGACGAGAGACGGCATGCTGGCCGAGGCGCTGCAGGACGAGTTTTTCGTCAACTCGCCTTTCGGTGTTGCCAAAACGACAGTGACGTGCACGCTGATCTGGCTCCTGATGACGGCGGTCGTGGCCGGCGAAGCGGCGGCGCGCGATGTCTCGACGCGCATGTATCCGCTCCTCTGGACGTGCCGAATCAGCAAGCGCGAATACCTCGGCGGACGTTTTGTCGCCGCGCTGCTCGTCAATGCGCTGCTCCTGCTCGCGGTGCAGGGCGGCGTCCTGCTCGCCGTCTACGCGCCCGGCATCGATCCGGTGTTGATCGGCCCGTTCCGTCCGGCCGCATATCTCATGGCCTACGGCTTCCTCGCACTGCCGAACGCCTTTGCGGCGACGGCGATTCAGTTCCTGCTCGCCTCCCGCTCCGGCCGGCCGATGTCGAGCTACCTCGGCAGCGTGCTGCTCTTCTTCATGTCGTTCGTGGCCGGCATGTTCCTGCTGCTCCAGGGGCGACAGCACCTGGCCAGGCTGGTGGATCTCGTCGGCGTTCACTTCATCCTGTCCGACCTCTCACACCTCTGGACGACTGCCGAAAAAAGCACACGTCTGATCGCGCTGGAAGGGACGGTATTGACGAACCGTCTCTTGTGGCTCGGTATTGGATTCACCGCGATCGCAATGACGTATGCGCAGTTTCGCTTTGCACATCGCAGCGAAAAAGCGCCGTTCCTCCGCCTTTTCAGAGCTCCTCGGCGCGTCGCTCGAAAAGCTGGGCAATTTCAAGAAACTCCGGCGAAACAACGAGCCCGATTTCCGCCTGTCCCGCGCGCCACCGGCTTCGCATTGTCGGCGCGTCAGACGCTCACGATTGCCGCGGCCTCCTTCCGCACGATCGTATGGAGCTGGGCCGGACTCGCAATGCTGGCCGGGATTCCCGCACTGACGGTGCTGGTGGTGCGCGATCAGATGGAAATGAACGGCGTACCGTTCGTTCCTGCAACCGCGCGCGTCATTACAGAACTGACAGGGCCAATTTCCGCGGAAATGAGCCGCTGGGTGATCGTCCCGCTGCTCATTGTGTTCTTCGCCGGCGAGCTGGTGTGGCGGGAACGGGAAGCAGGTGCGGGCGAAATCACGGACGCGATGCCGGGATCCGAATGGGCGCCGCTTCTCGGCAAGTTCACCGGCCTCGGCGCAGTACTGACGGTTTTCATGGCGCTCCTGATGACGGCCGGCGTCATCGCCCAGTCGACAATGGGTCACCACGACTTTCAGCTCGGCCTGTACGCGAAAACACTGTTCGGGCTGCAGCTTCCCGAATACCTCCTCTTCGCGGTGCTCGCGATCGCGCTGCACGTTGTGGTGAATCAGAAACACATCGGCCACCTGGTGGCGATCATCGCCTCGGTATTCATTGGACTGGCGTCGATGTTCGGAATCGAGCACGACCTGCTCATTTACGGTGCAGGTCCCTCGTGGCAATACACGGAAATGGGCGGCTTCGGCGCAACTGTGGGGCCGTGGTTGTGGTTTAAGCTGTACTGGGCAGCATGGGCACTGCTGCTTCTCGTCGTGGCGAGGCTGCTCTGGGTGCGCGGCAGAGAGAGCGGTTCGCGGCTCCGCTTGCGATTGGCGCGCCGCCGCATGACGCGCGCAACTGCACTCACCGGCGCCGTAGCGCTGGCGCTGATCCTCGGATTTGGCGGCTTCATTTTCTACAACACCAACGTATTGAACGACTACGTCAGCGCCGCCGAGAATGCTGAGCGGCGGGCCGAGTACGAGCGACGGTATGGACGGTATGCGCGGGCGCCACAGCCGCGGATTGCCGGCACCAGATTGCACGTGGAGATCGAACCGGAGCGGCGGGAGGTCGACATTCGCGGCTCCTATGAGCTCGTCAACCGCGGCACCGCGGCCATCAAATCAATTCATGTCGCCACTGTGCGCGCTGCGGAGACCGATGTTGCGCTAAATCGGCCCGCGGAATTCGCACAGCGTGACGACGAGCTCGGTCATCGTATTTACGTGCTGGAGAAGCCACTCCAGCCGGGCGACAGACTCCGGCTGACTTTCCGGGTGCAGGTGAAACCCCGAGGCTTCACGGAAAACGGCATCGATCCGTCTGTGGCAGCGAATGGTACGAACTTCACGACGGGCCAGTGGCTCCCTGCAATCGGCTATCAGCGGAGCCGCGAGCTCACCAGCCCCGCGGAACGGCGCGAGCATGGACTCCCGGCCCGTCCGCTGATCGCGTCGTTGTATGACGTCGAAGCGCGGCGCGACCGGGAGGAGAAGATCGCGTTCGAGGCGATCATCGGCACCGACGACGATCAGGTCGCCGTCACCGGTGGCGTGCTGCGCCGCACCTGGAAGGCGCGTTCCGCAGATGGGCGTGCACGCCGCTATTTCCACTATGCCTCTGAAACACCGGTCACGAACGAGCAGTACATTTTCTCGGCCCGTTATGCGTTACACGAGGCCCAGTGGCAGGCCGCGTCGCGAAACGCGGCAACACCGGTCGCAATCCGCATCTTTCATGACCCGCGGCACACCCGCCAGCTCGAGCGGATGGTGCAGAGCATCCGCGCATCGCTCGACTATTTCACCGGCCAGTTCGGGCAGTATCCATACAGCCACGTCACGTTCGTCGAGCATCCCGGCGACGGCGACGGTGCGGGGATTCACGCCATACCGGCCATGCTGATCTGGGAAGAGGGTTTCGCGTTCTGGAATCCCGAGGACAAACCGGGCAGCCTCGATCACCCATTTGCCGTCATCGCGCACGAAATGGCGCACCAGTGGACCGTGCCGTATGCGTCGGTCGAAGGGGCGCCTGTGCTGTCGGAGGGCGTGGCGTGGTATTACGCGATGCGCGCGGTGGAGAAAAGTCGCGGACCGGCGCAATTGCGACTGCTGCTGCGCTTCATGCGCCGTCCCCACCCTCACCCGCCGATCCGTCGCGGCGAACCGTTGCTGCGCGGGCTCGATCCGTACATGGCCTATCGCAGAGGCCCGTTCGCACTGTACGCGCTCAGTGAGGCCATCGGCGAAGAGCGCGTCCATACCGCATTGCGCCGCCTCGTGGAGCAGCATCGTCCGCCGGAGGCGCCGCTCGCCACAATGCTCGACCTCTATCGCGAGCTGCAGACCGTTACACCGGCTTCGTTCCAGCCGCTCCTGCACGACCTCTTCGAGGTGAACACCTTCTGGGATTTCGAGACCGAGCGGGTGACGGCGAAACAGACCGCGACCGGTATGTGGGAGGTGACGCTACAAGTGAAGGCCCGCAAGAGCGCCTTCGATGAAGCGGGTGTCGAGACTGTATTGCCGATGAACGCGTGGGTCGAGATCGGCGTCTTCGGCGCCGCCGCGGAAGGGCATGGGGCGCTCAGTGCGCCACTGTACGTGCAGAAGCATCGTATTTCGGCGGGAACCGCGACGATCCGTGTGACCGTTCCGCGTAAACCGGTGCTGGCGGGCATCGATCCGTATCACCTCCTCGATTGGGTCGAGAACGAAGATGACGACAATATCGAGGCGGTGAGCGGCCCATGAGCACAAACGCACCGCTTGCCGCCGAAGGAAAAGAATGAAGAAGCTACTGCTATTCGCGATCGCAATTGCGCTCGTCGTTTGGGTGGCCACCTGGTTCCGCTCTCCCGAAGCGGTGGCTACGTCGGGCGCGCTGGAGTGGCCGGGCCGCATGGGGACGCTCGAATCGGTCGAACAGCGCTTCCCCCCACTGAAAGGGAATGACGCCGCCGCAAAGCTGACCGCCCTCGGCAACGCGTTGCCGGCAAACGCTGCGATCGACAACTTTGTGGCGCAGGAGATCGCGCGCGGCGAGCTGACCATCGGAGCGCCTCCGGCCCTCCCTGACGTCGCAGAAATTCGCGAGTTGCTGCTGCAGCGCGCAATGGTGTGGGCGCGCGGCGAAGGCATTGGGGGCGACGACGACACACAGAGCCGACGGGCCATGCAATTGACCGTGGCCAGAGCGCTGGTCGCGAATGCACTGGCGAAAGCGCGCGCGAACGATGCGGCGGCCTGGCAGGATCTCGAAGCGGCGTGGAAACTGGCCCGCTCACTGGACGGCCATCCACAGATGATGACCCAGACCGCCGCGCTGACGACGACCCGGATGATCAACGGCGTCGCCTGGAAAATGCCGCTCCCGGCGCCGGCGTGGGTCGGCGAGCTGCACGAGCGCGATCACGTGCGGCCGCTGCTCGAGGCCTTCCAGTACTCGGCCGCGTCGTATTGGGAAAGCGGCGCACAACTCTTCCCCACCAAGGTGCTGGCCGGCGACGTCGAGCACGACCGCCAGCTCGCCACGGAATTGTTCCGCACCACAGAGTGCGATGTGAATGCGCGCATGAACAAGCTCGGGACCGACCTTTCCTCCGTCTGGCGCCGCGCCTTCCGCTACCGCGCCGAGCGCGAGGCGACGGCAAACGCGCTGCGCATTCGCGAGGGGAAAGCGATCGAGCCGAAATCGGTCTGCAGCGACGGCTCCTGGACCTTCGACGGCACCACCCTTCGCTTCAGTCGCCCCATCCAGACCGCCGCGCCCGACCGTCCGTTGCCGCTGGTATTGAAGGTCAGTCCACACAAGTAACAACGATGGGTCAAGCGCTCGTTGACGGACGTTCAGGCAGGTACTTTGCGTTATAAAGTTGTGCAGCTACGGAGGTGGTGATGAGTCAACGAACGGCAGCGATGGTGCGGACAACGACGGCACCGACAGTCAAACGCGCGGAGAAATACGGGTTCTGCTCCGGCGTACGTATCGCCGATCTGAAGGTCCGCCGCTTCGCTGCCGGCGGCGGCCGCGGCGCGGTCCTCGGGCAACTGGTGCACAACGAGCGCGTAGTCGCCGAGATGGAAACACTCGGCGTGCAGACGGTCGAAACTTTCGAATCGACCGACGCGCCGACCATCATCTTCTCGGCGCATGGCGTGCCCCCCTCGTATCACCAGCGGGCAAAAGCGTCCGGCCTGCAGATTCTCGACACCACCTGCAAATTCGTTTACGACCTCCATCGCGAATCGCAGGAGGCGCTCGCCGCCGGCTATCACCTCGTCTTCATCGGCGACCCGAAACATCGCGAGGTGATCGGCTACACACACGATCTCGAATCAGTCACATACCACGTCGTCTCGACCATCGCGGATGCATCAGCCGTGGACTGGTCGCAGTACGCGAAGATCAAAGTCTTCTACCAGACCACGCTCAATGCAGAGGAGCTCGAGGAGGTGGTGCAGACCATCGAGCGCAACGGCAACATCGTCGAGCGCGCCGACACGATCTGCTACGCCACCAAACAAAATCAGGACGCCGCCCGCGCCCTCGCCCACGACCCCGAGGTCGACATGATCGTGGTCGTCGGCGGCACGAAGAGCGCGAACACGAAACACCTCTGGGAGATCTGCCGCGAAACCAAGCCGTCGTACCTCGTGCAAGGCGCCGACGACCTCATCCCCGAATGGTTCCGCTACGCCCGCGTCGTCGGCCTCACCGCCGGCGCATCGACGCCTGACTATGTGATCGACGAGGTGGAGGCAAGGATTGGGGAATTGATGGAGTAGCGAAGGGCAGGATGGCGTTGGCGGAGCGAAGCGGGAAGGATGGCGTTGGGCTTTAGGCGTTCGGGGTGTGTCGCCCGACGGGCAGAAAACCCCGAGCGCCCAACGCCCAACGCCATCCTGCCCCCTGAACATCTTTGTGCGCGTGACTTACGTATGGCGATATTCTTAGCCAATGAAAAAGCGCGTACTCCTCCTGCTGTTGCTCGTCGCGCCGGCGGCGTTTGCTGCCGGCCCGGATCTCGGCGTCGCGTATGTCGAGCGGACGCCACGCTACTCGCGTTACGTCATTGATGAATCGCGCGGGTTGCCGCAGCAGCTCGCGCCGGGAACCGAGAATGACAAGCGCTGGCCGGACGTCGGCGAGACCGTCACCTACATCGGGCACGTCAGGAATCATGGCGATCAGCCGGCCGCCGCGTTTCGCTATCAGTGGCTGGTCGATGGCGTCGTGACGGTGGCGGCGCAGAATGGCCCGGCGCTCGCCGCCGGCGCGGAGGGGACCGTCAGGTTCTCGCTTCCGTGGACCGGGCTGCCGCAGCGCATCGAACTCGTCGTCGATCCGCAGAACGAGATGGCCGAAACGGTGGAGTCGAACAACAAGCTGGCCGTCGGCTCACACGATCTGACGCTCTCCATCTGGGTCGAACAAGGCATGTACGACAGCTTCACCACGACGCCGTTTGAAGATTGGCTGCAGGGGCAGATCGCGTGGATGAACCAGCGTTTCGCAGGAGCGGTCTACCCCACCTCGCCTGCAGGGATCATCGACCGCGTGCGCGTCGAGAAAATCGTCATCGCGACCGACCTCGACGGCCTCGGCTCACCGATGCACAACGATCCCGATTTCACACTCATCGACGGGCGATGGCCGTTCTCCGATGGCGATCCGACCAATGCGCGCGACGCGGGGGGATCGTGGGCCGAGTACGCCGCGCAGTTCATCGGCCGGATCGACCACGGACTCGTGCATGAGCTGACGCACCAGGTGGGCGTCATCGACCTCTATCGCATGAACATCAAGAACGACGAGCCGGGCAGCCCGAATGGCGGTGTGTCGGTCAAAGACGCCAGCGGACGCCTAATTCCGTACAGCCGTCTGCCGTTCCCGGTGTTCTGCTGCGGCGGCTTGATGGGTGGCGGCGACATCCGCCCGTATCCCGACGGGACGCACTTTGAAAGTCACACCGCGGCCGGCATGAACGCGCACGCACGGAAGCGGCGCGGGCATTTCGGCGAATACCTGTTCGACACGCCGCGGCGAAATTACATCCGCGTGCTCGATGCGCAGACGCGCACGCCGATCGCGAACGCGCGTGTGGCCATGTATCAGAAGGACTACAACACCGAGGATATCGATGACGCGCCGGAGATCACCGGGACGACCAATGCGCGCGGGCGGATGCTCCTCCCGGACAGACCGGTGCTGCCGGTCACCACTGTGACCGGCCACACGCTCCGCCCCAATCCGTTCGGACAGATCAGCAACCTCGGCGTGAACGGCACGATGCTCGTGCGCGTCACCACCCGCACCACGGAAGGACTGGCGTTCTTCCGGCTGCACGACCTCAATCTCGCTGCCGCGCAAAAATCGACGAACGAGGTCGAGCCGACATACGACCTGCTGGTCAATCTCACGCCGATCGCTGCGCCGCCGTCGAATGCCGCCCCGGTGCTCGCACCGATCGGGCCGCGGCGCGTCGCCGAGGGAGAGGTCGTGAGCTTCACCGTGCAGGCCAAGGATCGCGAACGCGATCCGATCGCGATCACGGCGCCGCGGATGCCGCCGGGAGCGACGTTCGTTGCGAACGTTTTCAGGTGGCAGCCGACGTTCACCCAGGCCGGCTTTCACAGCGTGACGTTCTCCGTCGAGGATGCGAATGGCGGGACCGACAGCGAGACGATCCTGATCACCGTCACCAACGTGAACGCACCGCCGGTCGCGAGCGTGGGGCCCGATCAACTGGTCGGGCCGGGAGCGATTGCGACGCTCGACGGCTCCTTCTCGTCCGATCTCGACAACGACGTGCTGCAGTATCAATGGCGGCAGATCAGCGGGCGGCAGGTCGTGCTGCTCGATGCGCGAGCGAGCGTCGCTACGTTCCAGGCGCCGTCTGTTGCGGCCACGCTGGCGTTCGAGCTGACGGTCTCGGATGGCCGCGGCACGAGCGCGTCGAGGCCGATCGCCGTGACCGTGCATCCGTCGCTGACGCTGTCCGGACAGGCGCAGTCCGCACCCGGAAAGAGGTCGTGGCGGCAGCCGTGCCGCGGCAGCGACCGCGTCCTGATCGTGACCAGCGCCGAATGGCGAGCCGATGACGCGAGCGGCGTGAGCGCCATCCGCTACGGCGGCGTGCCGCTGACGAAACTCGCGCAGATTTATCACCCTGCGACCGGGCCGCTCGCGACGATGTGGTACCTCGTGAATCCGCCGGAAGGACTGCACGAGGTGATCGCCAGCGCCGCGGTTCAGGCATCCTTCGCTTCGTCGTGCTGGTATGGCATCGAGCAGACCGCGCCGTCCAATTTCAACACCGCGATCTCCGGCGGCACGACGCTGAGCGTCACCGTCGCGAGCGACGCCGCGAGCTTCGTCGTCGACGCAGTCGCGGCGTTCGGCGAGAACCCGGCTGACTCGCTCAGCGCGTCGTCATCACAAACACTTCTCGTCGATACGTACGAGGGTCATTCGCGCGCGGTGCACAGCGCCCGCGATGCCGTCGCCGGCACGACCACCATGTCATGGCAGACCGCGGGAGGAGACATGCGCGCCGCGATCATCGGCGCGGTGCTCGCGCGGAGGAATTAGGACGCGGAAACTCTCCCCCGTCATCCTGAGCTTTAGCGAAGGATCTCAAAATGCGACGGTCGTCGCGGCCGAGATCCTTCGCTGACGCTCAGGATGACGGGGTTGGTGCGGCCGTCGCGAGCGGGCGTAGGAGTGCGGTGGCAACGCCACCGCTCTTTCGTCGCGAAACCGAGCTTTGCACCATTGCGGAGTGAAAGCGGCGAGGGGCGTCGCCGCACTCCAGAGCGGTGGCTTTGCCACCGCACTCCTAAACCACGCCGAACTGCTAGCCTCCCCGGCCAATGAAATGGAACCGCGATCATCGGCGCGGTGCTCGAGCGGAGGAATTGAGGACGCGAACCCCGTCATCCTGAGCTTTAGCGAAGGATCTCTAAATGCGACGGTCGTCGCGGTTGAGATCCTTCGCTGACGCTCAGGATGACGGGGGTTGGTGCGGCCGTCGCGAGCGCGTGTAGGTATGCGGTGGCAACGCCACCACTCTTTCGTCGCGAAACCGAGCTTCGCACTATTGCGGAGTGAAAGCGGCGAGGGGCGTCGCCGCACTCCAGAGCGGTGGCTTTGCCACCGCACTCCTAAACCATCGCCGAACTGCTAGCCTAGCCGGCCAATGAAAGTGAACGGAGGCTCTCCAGGCATGAAACGGTTTCTCCTCGCCGTGGCGCTCGTTGCGGCGGCGCTGCCGCTGGCGGCGCAACAAGCGAACGCTGCCCAATATCCCGACGTGCGCACACACACCCTTTCGAATGGATTGCGCGTGCTCACGCTCGAAGACCGCTCCATCCCGATGATCAGCCTTTACGTCTTCTACCGCGTCGGCTCGCGCAATGAGCGGCCCGGGATCACCGGCGTCTCGCACCTCTTCGAGCACATGATGTTCAACGGCTCCGGCAAGTTCAAACCGAAGGAATTCGACCTTCATCTGGAGATGGCCGGCAGCGGCGGGAACGGTTACACCAACACCGATTTCACCGCCTATCTGGAGACCTTTCCGAAAGCCGCCATCGATACCGTGCTCGATCTCGAATCCGATCGGATGAAAAGCCTGCTCATCACGCCCGAGAACCTCGAGCAGGAGCGCGGCATCGTCAAAGAAGAGCGGCGCGTCCGCACCGACAACATCCCGCGCGGGCGGATGTACGAGGAGCTGATGGCCGCGGCATTCGTCGCCCATCCGTACAACTGGCAGGTCGTCGGCTGGATGAAGGACCTCGACGCCATCAAGCTCGAAGAGGCGAAGCGCTACTTCAATGATTACTACGGCCCGAACAACGCCACGCTGGTGGTGGTCGGCGATTTCACGACGGCCGATCTGCTGAAGCGCGTCGAGCGCTATTTCGGCCCGATTCCGGCGCGCGGCAACATCCTGCCGGTGGTCGACAACGAGCCGGAGCAGCAGGGCGAGCGCCGCGTGACGTTGGAAAAAGAAGCCGCCTTGCCTGCAGTCGTCGTCGGCTTCAAAGCGCCGCCCGTCCGTCACGCCGACGCTCCCGCGGTCGAACTGCTCGAAGCCATTCTCGAGCGCGGCGAATCGTCGCGTCTCTATCGCAAACTCGTCTACGGCGGCCTCGCCACCGAGACCTTCGCCACGTTTCTCGGACTCGATCATCCCAGCCTGATCTTCCTGTACGCGCAGGCGCAGGAAGGGAAGACCGCCGCGCAGGCGGAAAAGGCCATTGACGAAGTGCTGGCTGACATTCGCAAGAACGGCGTCACCGAGAATGAGCTGCAGAAAGCGCGCAATCAATTGCGGGCCCGGCTCGCGCGCGAAACACAAACGATGGAAGGGAAAGCGAATCTCATCGGCACGGCCGACATCCGTTACGGCAGCCCGACCGCGCTGTTCGCGCGCGCCGACCAGTACGACAAAGTGACGCGCGACGACATCCACCGCGTTGCACAGTCGCTCTTCGTCAATCGCGCGCGCACTGTAGTCACGCTGGTCATTCCCGAAAAAGCTGCTGCCGCGGCCGGAGGTGCTCGATGAAACAGTCCTTGTTCGTAATGGCGATGGCCGCGCTGTTGATTGCACCGATCGCCACTGCTCAGACCATCGATTTCAAGCCGCCTGCCGGCGGCATCGACCTGCCCGCTTACTCACGCACTGTTCTGCCCAATGGCCTGGTCGTATTGATCATGGAACGGCCCGCCGATCCGCTGGTGCACACGCGCCTCACCATCCGCAGCGGGTCGGCTGCCGATCCGGCCGGCAAAGAGGGATTAGCGGCATTGACCGCCGCGCTCCTGACGACCGGCACTCCGAAACGGACTGCAGAGCAGCTCGCGGCGGAAATCGATTTTGCAGGCGGCGTCCTGCGCGCCGAGGCTGGACGCGATGCCACGGAAATCACCGCCGAATTCCTTGCGCGCGACGTGAAGAAACAGCTCGACCTTGTGGCCGACGTCACCCTCCGCCCCGCGTTCGCCGCGGCCGAAGTGGAGCGCGTGCGCGCGCAGCGCGTCGCCGAAATCGCCGGCATGCGCGAAAACCCGGAGCAATACGCCACCGCGCAATTCCAGTCCGCTCTTTATGCCGGCACGCGCTACGCCCACGATCCGTATGGCAGCGCCACCGCCGTCGCTGCCCTCGGCCGCAATGACGTGACCGCGTTTCATCGCGCGCGTTATGCGCCCAACGAAGCGATTCTGGCCATTGTGGGAGGCGTGAAAACCGCGCCGACGCTGGAGCTCGTCCGCGCCGCGTTCGGCGGATGGGAACGGCGCAATGTCGCGAAAATCGAAGTCGGCGCGCCGAAGAAACTCGCAGGAAGGAACGTCCTGGTCGTCGATGCACCGGGGATGAATCAGACGCAGGTGCGCATCGGTTCCACCGGCATCCGGCGCAGCGAGCCCGATTTCGTTGCCATCGAAGTGGCGAACGCGATCCTCAGCTCCGGCTTCTCCTCGCGGCTCACTGAGGAAATTCGTGTCAATCGTTCCCTCACCTACAGCATCCGCAGCCGCTTCGAACCGTGGTCGAACGTCGGTCCGCACTCCATCGTCACCTTCACCCGCAATCCCACCACGCGCGAGATCATCGACGTCACGTTCGCCGAGCTGAAGAAGTTCCGCGACGGCCCGATTCGCGAGAACGAATTGACGCGCGCGAAGAACATCGTCCTCTCGCGTAATCTCCTCGCGCTCGAGACCGCGGAAGGGCTGGCCGGGATGATCTCCACCATTGAGATGCACGGCCTCCCCCGTGATTACGTCGACACCCTCGTCACGAATGTGCAGGCGGTGACGACGCAATCGCTCGCGAATACGATCCGAAAGCATTTCGACAGTGACGACGTGCTGGTGCTCGTCTACACGACGGCCGCGGAGACCGAGAAGCAGCTCGAAGGTCTCGGCACGCTGCGCAAGATGCGCGCGGAATGATGTGCTGACTGTGGCGCCGGTCGCCGGCGCCACATTTTCATTCTTTAGTCGTTGACCAGAGCGCCGTCCGCCGGTCCCGCGAAGTTCCTTCTTGCGCTGGCCAGCCAGTAAATCGCCATTCCTATAGCAACCAGCAGCATGGTCCACAGGACGAGCTCGTTCGGCGGGAGCATGAAGACGACCGCGATGAACGCGCACCACACAATGGCCACGGCATTGATAACCGGACCGAAACGGCCAAGCGACCAGTGCGTCAGCTCGCGCGGCACACGATTGCGGAGATTGAGCAGAATCGGGATCGCGTACGCCACATAGAGAGCAATCGTGCTGATCGAAGTGACGACATAAAACGCCGCGGCATACACGCAGACCAGTACCGCTAAAGCGC
>DASVRB010000278.1:0-4418 GCA_036388835.1 Thermoanaerobaculia bacterium
ATCCTGTTCAATGGCCAATGCATAGCCTTGAATCGTCGGCGTGACCAGTGACGTCCACGTTTTGCCGAAATCGGTCGTCCTGTAGACGTAAGGAGTCCAGTTCGAGCGGCGGTGATCGTCGAACACAATGAACGCGGTGCCGGCATTGTGGCGTGAGGCCTTGATTTCCGGCACCCACGTATTTGCGGGAACGCCTTTGATATTGCCTTCGACACTGGTCCAGTTTGCACCGCCGTCGCGTGTGACGTGCACGCGTCCGTCGTCAGTGCCGGCCCAGATCACGCCTCGCTCAATGGGGCTCGGCGCAATTGTGATGATGGTCGTGAAGTTCTCGGCGGACGTCACGTCGGGCGTGAGGCCGCCGCTCCTGTTCTGGTTCTGCCACTCTTTGCGATTCGTGGTCAGGTCGGGGCTGATGCGCGTCCACGAATCGCCTCGGTTGATCGACTTGTGGATCTGCTGACTGCCGAAATAGACGCCGTTCGGATCGAACGGATCGATGGCAATGGCAGCATTCCAATTGAAGCGGAGGTCACCCGCAGTGGTGCCGCGGCCTTCACCTGTCGGAGCGGGTCGGATGTCTTTCCGCTCGCCGGTGCGGAGGTTCCAGCGGACGATGTAGCCCTCCTGCGACATGGCGTATCCGGACATCGGATCGTCCGGCATCGGGTGTGTGCCGAAGCCGTCGCCGAAGCCGACTTCCTGCCAGTCCCAATTGCGAATGCCGCCGGTTTCCCAGGTGGTATTCGGCCCTTTCCACGAGCCGTTGTCCTGCATACCGCCGTAGATGTTGTACGGCGTCTCATTGTCGACGGCGATGTGGTAGTACTGGCCAAGCGGCAGCGACGCCACATACCGCCAGCTCTGGCCGTGATCCTCGCTCTCCGCCACGCCGCCGTCATTGCCGGCGTACATGTGCGCCGGTTTATTGGGGTTGATCCAGAGCGCGTGATAGTCGGGATGGATTTTCGCGAACGGCACGAGCACACGGAACGTCCGTCCGCCGTCGGTCGACAGTGAAATCAATGACGCGACGTTGTAGACGCGGTTCGGATCGCGCGGATCGACACGGATGTCGGAGTAATAGAACGGCCGATTGGAGACGTCGTACTCGCTGTTGACGGTCGCCCATTTGCGGCCGCCATCATCGGAGCGCAACAGCGCGCTTTTTTCCGCTTCGACCAGCGCGTACACGACATTCGGGCTGGAGCGCGCCACTGCAAGGCCGATGCGGCCGAGCTGACCTTTCGGCATGCCGTCTTCTTCAGTGAGACGCTTCCAGGTCGCGCCGCCGTCGTGCGAGACGTGCAGGCCGGAGCCCCAGCCGCCGGAGTGGAAGAACCATGGCCACCGCCGGTACTCCCACATGGCCGCAAACAATTTGTTCGGATTGTTCGGGTCGATGATCAGGTCGGCGGCGCCGGTGCGGTCGTTGACGTAGAGGACTTTGGTCCAGGTGCGGCCGCCGTCGATGGTTTTGAAGACGCCGCGCTCGGCGTTCTGGCCCCAGGCCTGGCCGAGGGCTGCGACCCAGGCGATGTTCGGATCGCGCGGGTGGAGCACGATGCGATGAATGCGCTCCGTCTTCTCGAGGCCGAGGTGCTGCCAGGTGCGGCCGCCGTCGACTGACTTGTAGATGCCGTTGCCGACCGACATCGAATTGCGCGGATTCCCTTCGCCGGTGCCGACCCAGACGATCTCGGGGCTCGGCTGGAAAATGGCCACCGCACCGACCGCGGCGACCGGTTGATCGTCGAAGATCGGTGTGAAGCTCAGACCGCCGTCGACCGACTTCCAGACGCCGCCGGTCGCCGCGCCGACATAGAGGATGTCGGGATTCGCTTCGATGGCGTCAATGGCGGCCACGCGGCCGCTCATCGCCGCCGGGCCGATCGCACGCGCCTTCATCCCGGCCAGGAGCTCGGGATCGATCTGCGCGTGCAACGTGAGTGGAAGGAGAGTGAAAAGGACGACCAGGAAGCGCCGCATCATCATGGCGCGCGATTCTATGCGAGCGATGCGCGCCAGCGCCGCCACAGAACGCGAACGGCTGGGGTGGTGGGGCGGGTGGTGCTAGTGGAGCGGCGGGCTTCAGCCCGCCGAGTTAGCAACCGTCGGCGGGCTAAAGCCCGCCGCTCCACCAGAAACAAAAAGGGACGGGCTGAAAGCCCGTCCCTTCTCAACTGCAAGCCTGCGGTGATCGGTTGCCTTTGCCGGAACAACCGGGCCGCTGGCCGGGGAACTAGGTCGTGGTGGTCGCGCTGGTGCCGGTCGCGTTCGTGTCGGTCGTCGTGCCGGTCGTGCCGCCCGTGCCCGTCGTGTCGGTCGTGGTACCCATCGACGTGTCGGTGTTGGCGGACGTCTCGGTCGAAACCGTGGTCGTCGCGGTGGTCTCGGTCTGGATCACGGCCGTGTCGGTGGCGACGGTGTCGGTCGTCACGGTCTCGGTGCTTTCGTGGGACTCTCCGCCGCCTTTGCAGGCAACGGTGGCGACGAGGGCGGTGGCGCAAAGCAGCGTTACAAACTTCTTCATTTGGTGTTTCTCCTTCGATTTTTTCTGTGTGAATTGAGACCGGGCGTCATCAATCTGAGTGCCGTACCACCCCACCTTCGCGTGTGATTTTGAACTTCTAAATCCACGGGCCGATCAGCACAAGATGTGCCACGGCCGCTGCTGGACGCGAATCCTACTCGGGAAAGGCGCTGCGGTCGATGCCCGGCACGATGCGCAGCGCGTTTTTGTAATAGATCTTCTTCAGGACTTCGTCCGGCAGGCCGACTCCGTACATCTTCCAGAAGGCGTGGCGCTTCCGGTAGTAGTCGAAATACTCGTCGTCGGTCTCGAGCACGCGAAAGTAGGTCGCGTATTCGTCGGCGTTCCAGATGTCTTTCCCCATCAACACGCGGTCCTGGTACTTGATGAGGAACGCCCGCGCGGCGCGCGGCTGGCGGCCGATGTCGTACAGCACGGCACCGAGCTCGGTGTAGACGTTCGGCAGCTCATCGAGCAGCTTGCCGAGGCGGGTGAGGTCGTTGCCGAGCCACGCCAGGTGCGCCGCGATGAATGTCGTTTTCGGGTGCTTGCGGAAAAGGTTGAACTGCTCGCCCATGGTCTGTTCGAACGAGGCGAACTTCGTCGGATCGTCGCGGCGGCGGCTCGGGTACTGCGTGAGCTCGAGCCAGCGCTCGTTGTGCTTGTCGACCGGCGACCAGAACGCGGACGGCTCGCCGGTGTGAATCAGCACCGGGATCCCGAGCTCGCCGGCCTTGGCCCAGATCGGGTCGAGGCGCGGATCGTCCGTCTGTACGCGCTTGCCGGATTTGTCGGTCAGGAACATGCCGAGGTTCTTGAAGACCTTGAGTCCGACGGCGCCGTTCTTTACGTCTTCTTCCAACTGCCGCGCCGCATTGGCCGCGAAATCAGGCTCGTCGATCTTGCGAAAATCGACGTTCGCGAACGAGACGAAACGTTTCGGATAGCGGCCCGCCAGCGCGGCGTCGGTCTGCTTGAACGCGTCGCCGGAGCCGCCGCTGAGATTGACCATCACGGCCAGGCCGATGCGGTCCATGTCGGCGACGAGTTTCGCCGCGTCTTCGGCCGAGATGTTGGCGCGCTGGTGATTGTGGATGTCGATGAACGGGAACTTTGCCTTCGTGCGCGGATGCTCCGGCACGACCAGCGTCGACTTCGGGTCGTACTCTTCGAACGTCATCGCGTTCGCCGGCTGCGCCGGCTCTTGTGCGAAGAGCGGCGCAGCGGCGAGAGCGATGAGCGCCACGGCAGGCGCGAGCCGCATCAGTGCACCATGACCGGGACGGTCGCGGTGGTGTTCTCCCACGTCAGCGACAGCGTTCCGCTGTTCTTTGCGGCGGCCGGCGCGACACCGATGACGAACGTCTCGACGGTCTCTTTGACCGGCTTGACCGTCATCTTCACGCGGCCGAGGTCCTGCGCCTGGTCATAGTTGGACGAGCCGCGGAGGTCTTTCTGCTTGCTGACGATGAGGGTCCATTCGTCTTTCGCCGGAATGGTGAGGAGCGAGTAGGTACCGGCCGGCACGTGCACGTTGCCGATCATGACGTCGCCGTCGGTGGTGAGGGTGGTGGCGGCGTTGGCGCCGGTGCGCCACACCTGACCGTACGGGACGAGCTCGCCCATGATCACGCGCTCGCGCTTCGACGGCGCACTGTAATTAATGGTGATGTTGCGGCCGCCGATCTTCGCCTCGGCCTTCGCAGGCGGGCTGAGCGGCTTCTTCGCTTCCTGGGCAGTCGCGACGGCGGCGGTGAGGAGGAGACAAGCGGTGAGGGTGGTGAGTTTGCGCATGGCCCGGATGATCGCACACGCCCTCGGGTCGGTTGCGACAGGGGGTGTCGCGGGTGTGACGATTCGTGAACACGGGGGGCGGTGGCTGGTG
>DASVRB010000279.1:0-1840 GCA_036388835.1 Thermoanaerobaculia bacterium
TCCTTCGCTGACGCTCAGGATGACGTTCGGGGCGCCGTCGACGTGCGAGCCGACCCTGCTCGAAGACGTGCGCCGCAGCGCAACAATCCGCACGACGCGGCGGAGAGCGTGCTGGGGAAAGTGACGTTCTAGGGCTCCGCCTCTGTCATTCTGAGCGCAGCGAAGGACCCCCCTCGGATTCAGCAGGGGCGCGCCCACTTCGTCGTCCTGAGCGTCAGCGAAGGATCTCGGCCACGACGGCCGAAGCAACGGGCGGTCGTCGCATCTTGAGCTCCTTCGCTGACGCTCAGGATGACGTTCGTGGCGCCGTCGACGTGCGAGCCGACCGCTGCTCGAATCCGCAGGACGCTGCGGAGAGCGTGCTGGCAAAGTGACGTTCTAGCCCAGGCCACCGCGGCGGAGCGCGATCAGCGCGACCGCTGCCACGATGAACGCGAACATTCCGAGCGCCGCGCCGTCCAGCGCCGGAACCGGCACCGCGGCGGCCGCGGCCACGATGGTTGTCGTGAACGTCAACTCCGGCGGCCCGCCGGAATCCTCGTAGACCTCGTAGACCTCGTATGTGTACGTTCCAGCCGGCAGCGGACCGAAAGTCGCCGTCACGTCGACGATGGACGGCGGCGGTCCCGGGAAGCAGGAGGAGTGCGTCACTGTCGTCCGAACGACGTTGCCGATCACTACCGTCTCCTGATCGAGGTCACAGACGGTACTCACGCCGAACGTCGCCGTGATGACGTCGCGGTCGGTCGGCGCGGCAGGCCGACTCTCGAAGCCGAATACGGCCGCGTTGATCGGCAGACAGACGAACATCAGGGTTGCGAAGACCGACTTTCGGATCACCGCGCGATTGTAGATGTAGCTACAATCCGCACCCCATGAAAAAGAACCCGAACGACACACAAACCACGCTCTCGGACACGGACGAGGCGGAGATCCTCGAGCGTCTTTCCGACCGCGTTGAGAAGGCTGTTTCGACGATTCAGGAGCTCCGCCGCGAACGCGATGAACTGCGTACGCGCGTCGACGAGCTCGAAGCGCGCGTCCGCGACAGCGACGAGACCTCCACCCGCCTCACGTCACTCGAAGAAGAGCACGATCGCTTCCGCAAAGAGCGGGGCGAGATCCGCAACCGGATCGAAACGATCCTCGGCAGTTTGGAAGCGCTGGAGTAATCCACGAGCGGCGCTGGTGGAGGACAGGCAATCCTGCCTGTCCCCCTCCTGCGAAGACCGCGCGTCAAGTGCTTGTGGCGCAGAAGGACAGGCATGATTGCCTGTCCTCCACTTGTTGGCGCCTACATCTCCTCCAACAACCGCGCCCTGGTCTGCTCCAGCCTCCGCCACGCCAGGCCTTCGTTCACCGCGCCATCGACGAGCAGGACGATGTAGTAGCCGTCCTTGACGTCGTAGCTCAGCACGGACATCGAGTCGAACTCGATCTTGTAGCGTTGCGGCTCGCCCGCGCCGAGGTTGTTGCACATCGCGCGGAGGCGGCTGAAGAAGACCCCTTGGTACGCGCCGACGATGCGCAGCGCGTGATCGCTGAGATCGCGATCGCAGGTGAGGGCGACGGTCTCGCCTTCAAAGTCGAGGAAGATCGCGGCGAGGGCGCCGTGCGTCTTCACGAGAAGCTCATCGAGGATCAGGCGAAACACGTCATCACTCCCACATCACCAGGAACTTGCGCGCCTCGAGTCCCTCGGGCGACGCCGGTGCCGCGGCGATCACTTTCTGCAGATACGACTTTGCGACGTCCGCGCGTCCCGCTTTGTGCGCCGACATTCCGAATCGCAGCATCGCGGTGACCGATTGCGGATGTGCGGCCAGGTAATCGAGGAAGG
>DASVRB010000280.1:0-12294 GCA_036388835.1 Thermoanaerobaculia bacterium
GGACCCCCTTCCGACAGCGCGGGTCTCGTGCACCGCAGGGGGTCCTTCGCCGTCTTCGCGGCTCAGGATGACAGATCGCGCCTCCTCAACCTCAAACGCCACGGCTTCTCCGACCGCCAACTCGCGAAGCTCACCAATCGCAGCGAACACGACATCCGCAAAGAACGTCACGCGCTCGGCATTCGCCCCGTTTACAAGCGCGTCGACACCTGCGCCGCGGAGTTCGAGGCCACCACGCCGTATCTCTACTCGACGTACGAAGTCGAGAACGAAGCGCAGCCGACCGATCGCAAGAAGGTCATCATTCTCGGCTCCGGTCCGAACCGCATCGGACAGGGCATCGAGTTCGATACCTGCTGCGTGCACGCGTCGTTCGCGCTGCGCGAGATCGGCTTCGAGACCATCATGGTCAACTGCAATCCGGAGACGGTGTCGACCGACTACGACACGTCGGACCGTCTCTACTTCGAGCCGCTCACGCTCGAAGACGTGCTCGAGATCGTGGAGCTCGAACAACCGGACGGCGTGATCGTGCAGTTCGGCGGACAGACGCCGCTGAAGCTCGCGAAACAGCTCGCCGAGGCGGGCGTGCCGATGTGGGGCACCTCGGTCGACTCGATCGACGTCGCCGAAGACCGCGAGCGTTTCGGCGAGCTCGCCCGCAAACACGACATCCTCGTGCCGGCGAACGGCACCGCGCTCAATGAAGAAGAGGCGCTCGCGATCGCCCGCCGCATCGGTTATCCGGTGGTGGTTCGCCCGTCGTACGTCCTCGGCGGACGGGCCATGGCCATCGTCTACGACGAGCACGACCTGCGCGGCTACATGCAGCGCGCCGTCGAAGCAGCACCGGGCCATCCGATCCTGGTCGATCACTTCCTCGAGGACGCGATCGAGATCGACGTCGACGCGGTCTCAGATGGTCACGACGTGATCGTGGCCGGCGTGATGGAGCACATCGAGCTGGCGGGCATTCACTCCGGCGACTCGACGACCGTGATCCCGCCGTACATCATCGGCGCGCGCGATCAGGACCGCATCCGCCGCCGCACGATCGAGCTCGCAAAAGCGCTGAACGTGATCGGGCTGATGAACGTGCAGTACGCGATACAGAACGGCGAGCTGTACGTGCTGGAAGTGAATCCGCGCGCATCGCGCACGGTGCCGTACGTCTCAAAAGCGACCGGCGTCTCGTTCGCGAAAATCGCAGCGAAAGTGATGGCCGGCCACTCGCTCCGCTCCCTCGGCCTCACCAGCGAGCCGCGCGTCGACGGCTATTTCGTCAAGGCGCCGGTCTTTCCGTTCAACCGCTTCCCGCGCGAAGACACGGTGCTCGGGCCGGAGATGAAGTCGACCGGCGAAGTGATGGGCAGCTCGCCGCAATTCGGCGAGGCGTACGCAAAAGCGCTCCTCGGCGCCGGCACGCGCCTGCCGCTCGAAGGGACGGCATTCATCTCGGTCAACGACAACGACAAACGTCCGCGCGTCGTCGATCTCGCGCGCGAGCTCCTCGCGCTCGGCTTCCGCCTGATCGCAACCAGCGGCACGCGCGAGTTCCTGATCAAACACGGCGTCGAAGCGGACCTCGTCCCGAAAGTGCACGAGGCGCGACTGAACGTCGTCGACCGGATGATCAACGGCGACATCGCGCTCGCGATCAACACCCCGTTCGGCAAATCGGCCTTCGTCGACGACACCTACATCCGCCGCACCGCGCTCCAGATGAACATCCCGTGCATCACCACACTCACCGCCGCAACGGCATGCGTGGAAGGGATCCGTTCATTGAAGGAAGGAGTGAGCACGTTCGCCGCGCTGCAGGAACAGCATGGCGTCGTTGCTCGCTGACGCGCCCCGCCCCGTCATCCTGAGCGTCAGCGAAGGATCTCGGCGACGACGACCGGAGCTACGAAGCCCACCCCTCGTATTTTGAGATCCTTCGCTAACGCTCAGGACGGAAGGTTACGCGGTAATCGTCACCCAGATCCGCGTGTTCGCCAGCTCCGTTCCGAACTGATTGATCGCGCGGACGACGTACTGCACGCGAGTGCCGGCGGCCGTTGGCAACGCGCCGTGCGAGAGCTGACGGTGAGGACGCGCGCCGCCTGGTTTGCGGGTGCGGAAGGATGCCTCGGCGAAGGGTGACGGCGCTTCGAAATCGATGGTGATCTCCTCGACCGACACGTCGGCGCCGCCGATGTAGCGGAAGTCCCATTCGATGCCTTCACCGACGCGCACAGAGACCTCGTTCGGGGTGGCGATGACGTAGTAGCGGCCGGCGCCCTGCTCGACGTCGATGCGCACCGGCACGGTGCGGACGGCCGGATGGCCGACGTCATCGGGACGGATCAGCCGATCGGAAGAAGCAGGCGGCGCTGCGACCGCGGACGGCGCTTCCGCCCGCGCGGGCGCGGGGATGAACGAAGCGGGGCGCGGCTTCTCGGTCGAGAGCCACGCCGCGGCGGGAGCGCCGCTGGAGGTGATGCGCGGACGCGCGCGGCGGCCACGTTTTTTCTCGGCCTCGGCGGCGCGTGCAGGTGCGGCGGCCGGACGAGGAGGCGCCGCCGGAGCAGGAGTCGCGACCGGCGCAACCGGCTTCGGCTCGGCCGGCGGAACAGCTTTCGGCACCGTCTTCAGCGCGGCGGTCTTTGCTGGTTTGGCGGCCGGAGCCGTTTTCGGCGCGGCTTTGGCGGCTTTCGCGGCGACCGCTTTCGGGGCAGCTTTTGCGGCAGCGGCTTTCTTCGCCGGAACCACTTTTTTCGCGGCGGCGACGGCCTTCTTCGCAACCGCGACCGGGCGCTTCACGGCTTTGGCCGCCGCTTTGGTTGCCGCTTTTTTCGTCGCTTTGGCCGCTTTCGCGGTGCCCTTCACGACCTTCGCAGCGGCCTTCTTCACTGCTTTTACCGGAGCTTTTTTGCTCGGTTTCGGCTTCGCTGCGCCCTTTGCGGCCGGTTTCGGCGCGGCTTTCTTCGCCGCCGGTTTGCGGGGCGGTGCGGCCTTTTTCGGAGCGACTTTCTTCTTCGCCGCTCCGGCCGCGCTCTTTACGCGAGCTACGACCTTTTTTGCCGCCTTTTTCCCGGCGGCGACCGCCTTCTTCCCCTGCACCTTAGCCATGAATGATCATCTCCGGACCACCTGGGCTGAAAAAATGATGGCGCAATATAGCAGCGGCTCTGCCGTTCTGCTAGCAAACCGTCAATCCCGTGCAAAACGAGAGAAATAAACGTCACAGGCGGCCCCTGGCGGCTAGGTGAAAACGCCCGCCGCCGCGAACCCGCCGTCGACGCCGATCACCTGGCCGGTGATGTAGCTCGCCGCCGGCATGCAGAGGAAGGCGGCCAGCGACGCAACCTCCTCCGGCTCACCGATGCGGCCCATCGGCGTCACCGCAAGGATCTTCTCCAGACGAGCCGGATCCTGGAGGACCGGCTCCACGAGCGGCGTGCGGATGTACCACGGTGCAATCGCGTTGACGCGAATCCCGTCCTTTGCCCACTCCGCCGCCAGCGCGACCGTCATGTGCGCAACGGCGGCCTTCGTCATCGCGTACGGAACGCCGGTGCCGAGGTGACGGAACGCGGCGATGGAGACGATGTTGATCACGCTCGCGTCGCCTGCGGCGCGCAGCAGCGGATGTGCGAGCCGGCTCAGCTCGAACGCCGAGTCCATGTTCGTCTCGCGGATGCGCTCGTATTCGTCGTAGCTGTAGTCGAGCGCTTTTTTGCGGACGTTCGTTCCGGCGTTATTGACCAGGATGTCGAGCCGCTCGAGGCCCGCGAACATGCGCGCGCGGTCTTCCGCGATCGTCACGTCCGCGTTGATGTCCGCGTTCCTGCGCGCCACGCGAATCACCGTCGCGCCGAATTGCGTCAGCTCCTCCGCGATGGCGAGGCCGATGCCCGAGGTCGCTCCTGTGACGAGGGCGGTCTTGCCTGTGAGAGTCCAGCGCTTGTCCACGCTCTGTGAGTTTATCCCGAGCAAAGCGAGGGATCTCCGGTTGCACCGCGAGTGCTGCGAATCAGGCGAAGTCGCGGTGCCGCCGGAGATCCCTCGCTTACGCTCGGGATAAATTTGAAGAAGAAGCCGCGATCTCGTCCTTCAATACATCGCGCAGTTCTTCGGCGATGCGTTTGATCTGCGTGCCGTCTTCCCCTTCCACCATGACCCGCACCAGGTTCTCGGTGCCGGAGTAGCGGACGAGAATGCGGCCTTTGCCGGCGAGGTCGGTCATCGCTTTCTGGTGGGCTTCCTGGTAGCGCGGGAGTGACTCGAGGGACGGCTTCGACGCCACCTTCTCGTTGAGGAGGAGCTGCGGCATCGGGTTGAAGGTGTGCAGTTTGGAGAACGGAGCGCCCATTTCGCCGAGGATGTGGCCGAAAACGAGCGCGGTATGGATGCCGTCGCCGGTCGTGTGCACGCTGCGGTCGATGATGTGGCCCGACTGCTCGCCGCCGAGGACCGCGTTGCGCTGCAGCATCGTCTCGAGGACGTACTTGTCGCCGACGTTCGCGCGGCAGAGCTCGATGCCGTCTTCCTTCAGCTGCTTCTCGAAGCCGAAGTTCGACATGACCGTCGTGACCACACATCCGCCGCGCAGCTCGCCGCGCTCGCGGAGGTATTTCGCCCAGAGATAGATGATCTCGTCGCCGTCGCGGATCTTGCCGGCGTCGTCGGCGAAGATCGCGCGATCGGCATCGCCGTCGAAGGCCACGCCGTAATCGGCGGCCTGCTCGACGACCACTTTCGCCAGCCGCTCCGGATGCATCGCACCCGACTGGTCGTTGATGTTGCGGCCGTTCGGCGTGTCGTGAATCACGACCACTTCCGCGCCGGCGCGGCGGAACACTTCCGGACCGATGCGGAACGCGGCGCCGTAACCGGTGTCGAGCACGACCTTCTTTCCGGCGAGCGCTTTCGGTGGAACTCCGGAGATGAGGAAGCGCTCGTAGGCCTCGATCAGGTCGTTGTCTTCGACGAGCGGGGTCTCCGCGACGGTGACGCTCTCCTGCCGCAGCGCGCGCAGCTCGTCCTCGATCTCTTCTTCGATCGAATCGGCGAGCTTCATCCCGTCGTGGCCGAAGATCTTCACGCCGTTGTCTTCGAACGGGTTGTGCGACGCGGAGATCGAGATGCTCGCCGCCGCATCGGTGGTCCGGCAAAGGTAAGCGATGCCTGGCGTCGGGATGACACCGATGAGGCTCGCCTGCGCGCCGCCCGCGGCCATGCCGGCCGAAAGCGAGCGCGCGATCTCGGCGCCCGACTCGCGGGTGTCCATGCCGAGCAGGATCTTCGAGCCGCGGCCGAGACGATGCGCGAGCGCTTCGCCGAGGGCGTACATCGTCGCCTGATCCAGCGGATATTGATGCGCCTTGGCGCGAATGCCGTCCGTTCCGAAGAGCTCTCTCATTGCGTTCCCGTCGTGCCCGTGGTGTCTGTCGTTTCCGTGGTAGCCGTCGCGGCGGTGTCGGTCGGCTCAGCGTCCGGCGGATTCGGTCCGACCTCGGCGAGCACCGGCACCGTGACCTGCGTGGTGACCGGCGAGATGACTCGCACGAGCGGCGAGTCCGAGACGACCGCGGCGTTCTGCACGAACGTCCCCGTGCGGCCGGTCATGATAATCCGTTCCGTCGCCACCTCATCGAGTTTCAGGATCTGCGAAGCCGGTCCTGACACGAGCGCGCGCTCCGGGTTCGCGCTCGCCTCGCCGACGATGTAGCCGACCGGCGGATCGCCGACCAGGAACGGGCGGATCGGTACGGCGCGCTGCCGCACCTGCTCGATGCGGAAACGCACTTTGTTCGGCTGGATCGACACCACCTCGATCTCTTCCGGCACGTTGATGTGCTCGGAGCGGAGCGTGATCTCCACTTCACCTTCCGCGTTGATCTGACTGAGGTCCGCCGAGGCCTCGAGACTTTGAGACGCGAGCGCGCGCAGCTCCTGCATCGGGCCGCGCACGCGCACCGCGACGTTCCCCGGGATGTCGGTGGTGATGACGAGATGCGTCGGCACGCCGACCAGCGACAGCGAGGCGGTGACGATGCGCTCGCGCACGCGCCCGCGCCGCGGCGCCGAGGCAATGAACCAGACCACGCACGCCAGCACGACCGAGATGAGCCTGATGCCGAGGTTCTTCATCGCGGCGGCGGTCCGAATCGTTCTACGAGGATGGTCATAAGCGCGGCGCTGTCGAGGTTCTCGCGCAGCGTGCCATCGGTGGCCACGCCGGTCGAGCCATTTTCTTCCGAGATCACGATCACGATCGCATCCGTCTCTTCGCTGAGGCCGATCGCGGCGCGGTGACGCGTGCCGTGCGCGAGCGCCGGGTCGGGAGAGCTGGTGAGCGGCAGAAACGCGTTCGCCGCCACCACCCGGTTGCCGCGTACGATCACCGCGCCGTCGTGCAGCGGGCCGCCCGGCGTGAAGATCGCGACCAGCAGCTCGGTCGTCAGCAGCGCATCGACCGGCTTCGCGCCGTCTTCGTACATCCGCAGCGTCTGCCGCGCTTCGATCGCGATCAGCGCGCCGACGCGTTTCGAGGCGAGCACGTCGCACGCATTCACGATCACGTCGTACGGCAGCTCGCTCTTTTTCGCGCGAATGAAGATCGCGAGCGGGTCGGCCACCATGCGCGCGAGCGCGCGCCGGATCTCCTGCTGAAACAGCACGATGATCGCGAACGGGAGGTAGAAGAGGATCTGCCGCGAGATCGCTTCGAGCGCCGGCAGATCGAACGCGCGCGCGACGAACGTCATCGAGCCGACCAGCATCAATCCGATCGACACCTGCATGGCGCGCGTGCCGCGGATCAGCGCGAGGATGTAATAGATGATGAGCGCGACGATGGCGATGTCGACGGCGTCGCGCCAGGTGGGATTGAGCTCGAGCAGCCGGTCGAAGACGTTCATCGCCGCCCCTCGATCGCCTGCAAAACCTTCAGGAAATCGACTGTTTCACGCACGTCGTGCACGCGGACGAATGCGGCGCCGCCGCGATGCGCCGCCGCGACGGTCGCGAGCGAGCCGGCCATGCGCGCCGCACCGCCCGGCTGGCCGGTGAGATGACCGACGAACGCTTTGCGCGACGCGCCGATCACGACCGGCGCGATGCGGGTCAGCTCGTCGCACCGCGCCAGGAGCTCGAGGTTGTGCTCGTACGTCTTGCCGAAGCCGATGCCGGGATCGATCAGCAACTGCGCGCCGTCGATGCCGGCGGCGACCGCCGCGTCGCGCCATTCCGTCAGCTCGCGTGCGACGTCAGCGACGACTTCGTCGAATTGCGGGTTCTCCTGCATCGTGCGCGGCTCGCCGCGCATGTGCATCAGGATCGCCGGCACGCCGCGCGATGCGACGAGCGCACGCATCTCCGGATCGTGCCGCAGCGCGCTGACGTCGTTGACGACGTCCGCACCGGCATCGAGAGCCGCCGCGGCGACACGCGCTTTGCGGGTGTCGATGGAGATCGGGACGTCGCTCCGTTTGCGAATTTCTTCGATCACCGGAATGACGCGCGCGAGCTCGTCGTCGACGGAGACACCTTCGGATCCGGGGCGCGTCGACTCTCCACCGACATCGACGATCGCGGCGCCGTCCTGCTCGAAGCGCAGCGCCGCTTCGACCGCCACGCGGTGGTCGAAGTGCACGCCGCCGTCGCTGAACGAATCGGGCGTGACGTTGACGATGGCCATGACGGACGGCGTGGATTTGAACGTAGAACGGAGAACGCGGAACACGGAACGTTCTGGGTTCACGACGTTCCCCGTTCCGCTGGCTACACGTCGCGTTCGCGAACGATATTCGCGCCGAGGGCGTTCAGCCGCTCGTCGATCCGCTCGTAGCCGCGGTCGATCTGATGCACGTTGTGAATCGTGCTCTCCCCTTTTGCGCAGAGCGCCGCGAGCAGGAGGGCCATGCCGGCGCGGATGTCGGGACTGGAGATCTCGCCACCGTTCAGCCGCGCGCCGCCGACGATGATGGCGCGGTGCGGATCGCAAAGGATGATGCGCGCGCCCATGCCGATCAGTTTGTCGGTGAAGAAGAGCCGCGACTCGAACATTTTTTCGAAGATCATCACGGTCCCCTCGGCCTGAGTGGCGATGATGATCATGATCGACAGCAGGTCGGCCGGAAACAGCGGCCACGGCCCGTCGTCGATCTTCGGAACGGCCGCGCCGATGTCGTAGCGGACGCGCAGTTCCTGCTCTTTCGGGACGCGGATGTTCTTCCCTTCGATCTTGATCTCGACGCCGAGCTTCTCGAGCATGTGCCGCACCGCGTACATGTGCTCCGGCACCGCGTCTTCGATCAGCAGCTCGCTGCGCGTGACCGCGGCGAGGCCGATGTACGAGCCGACTTCGATGTGATCGCTGTTGATGTAGAAGTCGCAGCCGTGCAGCGACTCGACGCCCTGGATGCGCAGCGAGTTCGTGGCGATGCCGTCGATCTTCCCGCCCATCTTGTTGATGAGATGACAGAGGTCCTGCACGTGCGGCTCGGCGGCGGCGTTGTAGATCAGCGTCTCGCCTTCCGCCATCGCCGCGGCCATGATCGCGTTCTCGGTCGCGGTCACCGAGGCCTCGTCGAGGAACATCTTGCGCGCCTTGAGCGTGCGCGCTTCCATTCGATATTCGTTGGCTGAGACTTCGATCTGCGCGCCGAGCGCTTCGAGCGCGAGGAGATGCGTATCGACGCGGCGGCGGCCGATCGCGTCACCGCCCGGCTTGGCCACGGAAACGCGGCCGCAGCGCGCGAGGAGCGGTCCCGCGAGGAGGATCGAGGCGCGGATCTTCTTCGAAAGCTCGATGTCGGGATCGCAGCCGATGTCGCCCTTGGCGTGAATGCTGACGACGTTCTTCTCGAGACGCTCCACGGTCGCGCCGAGCCCCTCGAGGATCTGCAGCATGACCCGGACGTCTTGGATGTCGGGGAGATTGCGGAGGACGACCACGTCGTCCGTGAGGAGGCAGGCCGCCAGGATCGGCAGCGCCGCGTTCTTGTTGCCGCCCGGCTTGATCGTCCCCTCGAGCCTGCGGCCACCTTCCACGATGAATCGTTCAGCCATTGGACGGCGATTGTATACGTTGCGTGAGCGGCGCCTGCGTCGCGGGCTCGAATTGAAAATTGAAAATTGAAAATTGAAAGATTGGCAACGTTGATGCTCGCGAGCGCGCCTCCGATTTTTCAATTTTCCATTTTCAATTTTCAATTCAGCCCGCACAGCGAGATCAGCCTGATAACATGCCCACCGGCCATGCTCATCGCCCCCCTCTCCTCCGGTAGCGCCGGAAATGCGTACTGGTTCGAGAGCGACGGGACCGCGATCCTGGTCGACGCCGGTCTCGGGCCGCGGGAGACGAAGAAGCGGCTGGAGATCGTCGGACGCGATATCGAGCAGCTCTCGGCGATCGTCCTGACGCACGAGCATTCGGATCACCTGCACGGCGCGGAGAAGATCGCGCGCAAGTACCAGATCCCGATCTATCTCACCCGCGGCACGCTCGACGGCTCGCGCATCGATCCGATGGAGACGAAGACGGTCGTCTTCGAGAACGATTCGTACTTTACGATCGGCGAGCTGCAGATTCACGCGCGCCGCACGATTCACGACGCGGCCGATCCGGCCTGTTTCGTGATCGAAGCGCGCGACGGCACGCGCGTCGGCATCGCCAGCGATCTTGGGCACGTGAACGGCGAAGTGCTGCAACACCTCAGCAACTGCGACGGTCTCTTCTTCGAGGCAAATCACGACCTCGACATGCTCCGCGCCGGCACGTATCCGTGGTCGCTGAAGCGCCGCATCATGTCGCGCTTCGGCCACCTGTCGAACGACGACTCACTGAACGCGGTACAGCGTCTCCTCGGCGCGGAGCTGAAGACGCTCTGCATGATTCACCTCTCGCAGAAGAACAATCACGAGTCGATCGTCCGCGACATGTGCACGCGTCTCCTCCGCCGCACCGGCGCCAGCATCGATTTTGCGATCGCCCGCCAGTTCGAACCGACCGGCGTGTTCGACGTAGCCCGCCGCCGCCCGCGCACGACGCCACAGGGCCAGATGTCGCTGTTTTGATTTGGAGTGCGGCGACGCAAGTCGCCGCTTTCCCTCGTCATTGCACAGACGGCGGCTCTCGGGAGTAAAAGCGGCGACTCGCGTCGCCGCACTCCAAATCCGCATAGAATCCCGCCCCCATGAAAGCCATTGTCACCGTCGAGCTCAAGCCGTCCGTTCTCGATCCGCAGGGGAAAGCGATCGAGCATTCGCTCAGCTCGCTCGGATTCTCCGGCGTGGAAGATGTGCGCGTCGGGAAGATGTTTCGCATCTCGCTTGCGAACACCGGACAGACACGTGAGGACATCGAATCGCAGCTTCGCCAGATGTGTGAGCGGCTCCTCGCGAACACCGTCATGGAGAAGTTCTCCTTTACGCTCGAGGACTGAGCTCGCCGCGCTGCTGCTGCTCGCCCTCGTCTCGTGCGCGCCGGCAGTCGTCGTTCAGGCGCAGGGCGATGCGCTCACGCCCGTTCCGACCCGCGACAAGAAAATCGCCCGCCGCTGGGTACTGCCCGGCGATCCGCGCGGCGTTGCGGTCGGCAATGACGGCACGATCTACGTCGGCCTCGCCGAGCCGCAGAGCGTGATCGCAGTCGACGCGATGACCGGCGCGGTGAAGAAGCGCATCGTCCTCGACTCCGCCGAGATCGCCTCGACCAAAGAACTCGTGGCGATGCGCACCAATCTCGAGCGCACCCTCCTCTACATCGCCAACGGCAGCGACGAGAGCGCGACCATCCTCTCCCTCCCCGACCTCGATGTGGTCCGGGAGATCACGATGGAAGGCGAAGCGATTCGCGACATCGTTCCCGATCCGAAAGGGCGTTACGTTTACGTCCTCGGCCGCCGCGTGCACGTCTTCGACAAAGACGGCGACGTCGAGTTGCGCACCCTTCCGATCGACGAGCCGATGGCCATCGCCGCGAGCGCGAACGGCACGATGCTGGCCGTGCTCGCGACTGAAGATTTCGGGAACACCAAGGCGACCGTCGTGGCGCTCTTCGACACTACTAATTTCGCCGAGCTCGCACGCGATCCGCTGCAGACCGAGAAGACGATCGAGTCCGCGATGTTCGCCGCGCGCGATCGCTCTCTCATTGCTTTCAGCCGCGATGCGCTATTCGAAAAGCCTGTCAACGCGCGGCCGGTGCGCATCACCGCCGGCGGTGATGGAAAGGGGGCGATGCGCGTCGACATCGGCGATCTCGTGAACAGCAATCATGTCTGCCTGCCGAACGGCAGCGGACCGCAGATCGCCGCGCTCACCTCCTCCGACACACAGCTCGTTTACGCGGAGCGCCGCTGCAGCGCGAGCGGCACGTTCTCCGGCTCCGATCGCGGCATCACGCCCGCGTCGCTCTACGGCGTGAACGCGTACGCGATCGCATACGACCGCAAGTCGAACGCAATCGTGGCCACGGACCGCGCCGGCTTCCTCACCATCTACAACATCCCGCGACCCGCCGTCTCGAAGTGACGGCGACGAAAACGCACGAGATAAACTCCCGCTCATGAAATTCGGCGTCGTCGTACTCCCCGGCTCGAACTGCGATCACGATGCGTTGCACGTCACGAAAGACGTCCTCGGCGCGGACGCGGAAGTGCTCTGGCACAAGGACAAGGACCTCAAAGGCTCGGACGTCGTGATCATCCCGGGTGGCTTCGCGTACGGCGATTACCTGCGCGCGGGTGCGCTCGCGAAATTCGCCCCGATCATGGAGCCGATCCGCCGCCACGCCGAGCAGGGCGGCCTCGTCCTCGGCATCTGCAACGGGTTCCAGGTGCTGACCGAAGTCGGGCTCCTTCCCGGCGCGCTGATGCGCAACGAGCACCTCCGCTTCCTCAGCCGCGACGTACACGTGCGCACTGAAGAAACCGACACGCCGTTCACGTCCGAGCTGCAGGCGGGAGAAGTGTTCCGCGTCCCGATCGCGCACGGCGAAGGCAACTACTTTGCGGACGACGCGACGCTCGATGAGCTCGAGCGCAATCGCCAGGTCATCTTCCGCTACTCCGACGCCGACGGCCGCCTCACGACCGATGCGAATCCGAACGGCTCCGCACGCCACATCGCCGGCATCTGCAACCGCACCCGCAACGTCCTCGGCATGATGCCCCACCCCGAACGCTGCGCCGAAAACGTCCTCGGCAACGCCGCCGGGCTGGCGGTCTTCAAGTCGATCGCCGCGTCATTCGCCGGGGTCTAGTGGAGCGGCGGGCTCTTAGCCCGCCGAACATCAGACAG
>DASVRB010000281.1:0-3312 GCA_036388835.1 Thermoanaerobaculia bacterium
CCGCTATCGCTTCGACTTTCCGGCGGAAGGCGCGTCGGACAAATTGCCGATCGTCATCGATCGACTGCTGCGTCCCGCGGAGTACGTGTCGCGAGTCAAAGTGACCGATCCGAACACCGGCGCCGAGGCGCTGATCGAGCAGACCGTCGACGTGCCGGAGATCTTCGACATCGCCGCGGAGACGCCGGTCCTCACCACGTCGACGACCGCCGCTCCTGCTCCGGAAAAACCTGCAGCCGAACCGGTTGGCGCGCCGGCCGAGGCGGTCGCGCTCGCGAAAGAGCCGCGCCTGCGCATCCTGCCGCCGCGCGATCCGGCTACCGGATTGGAGACCGTCGAAACGCAGCTTTCCGGCGAAGGAATCAAGGCCGTCGAGTTCTGGCTCGACGGAAAAAAGGTCGCGGTTCGCCGCACCGCGCCGTATTCGCTCGACCTCGATTTCGGCGAGATTCCGCAGATGCGGCGCGTGCGCGCGATCGCGCTCGACGCGCACGACAAGCCGCTGACCGGCGACGAGCTGACCATCAACGCCGGCACCGATCCGTTCCGCGTGCGCATCGCCTCTCCCCGTTTTGCGCCGCAACTGCAAGGGCTCACGCGCGTGGAGATGGACGTCGACATTCCGGAAGGCGACGAGCTGGCCAGCCTCGAGTTGTACTGGAACGAGACCCGCCTCGCGACGTTGTACGACGAGCCGTTCGTGCAGACGATCGACGTGCCGAAGTCGGAAGGGCCGGGCTACCTGCGCGCCGTCGCCACGCTCAAAGACTCGACCGCGCCGCCGGTCGAAGACGTCGTGATGATCAACACGCCGGCGTACATGGAAGAGCTGAACGTGCACCTCGTCGAGCTGCCGACCACGGTGATCATCGACGGCAAGCCGTCCGACAAGCTCACCGACAAGTCGTTCAAGATCCTCGATGAAGGGAAGCCGGTCACGATCGCGAAATTCGATTACGTGCGCGACCTGCCGCTCTCCATCGGGATGGCCATCGATTCTTCAGGATCGATGCAGAACCGGATGGATGAGGCGCAGAAGGCCGGCGCACAGTTCTTCGAAAAGGTGATGCGCAAAGGCGACAAGGCGTTCGTCGTCGCGTTCGACGAGCAGCCGCGCCTGATGCAGAAGTGGTCGACGAAAACGTCGGACGTGCACGCCGCGCTCGCGAAAGTGCGCGCCGAGGATCGGACCGCGCTGTACGACGCCGTCGTGTATTCGCTCTACAACTTTCACGGCGTGCGCGGACAGAAGGCGCTGGTCGTGATCAGCGACGGCAAAGACACCGCGTCGAAGTTCGGCTACGACCAGACCCTCGAATACGCGCGCCGCACCGGCGTGCCGATTTACGCGATCGGCATCGGCATCCGTCCGAGCGAGAACAAAGTCCGCTTCGACCTCGACCGTCTCTGCCGCGAGACCGGCGGCTCGACGTACTACATCGACCAGGCGCGCGATCTTCAGCGCGTCTACGACGACATTCAGGCCGAGCTCCGTTCGCAGTACATCCTCGGCTTTTACCCCTCGCCCGACGTCAAGTCGGGCAGCAAATGGCGCGAGCTCACCGTGCAGGCGTCGCAGGGGAAGGTAAAAACGATCAAGGGGTATTTTCCTTAGAGAAACCAATGACACGCGCGATTGCCGTACTCCTGTCCCTGTTCGTCGCGGCGACCCTGATCGCCGAGGAAAAACCGCTGACCCGCCGCGAGCGCAAAGAGCGCATCGCGCAGCTCGATGAAAAACATCGCCAGTTCCTGACCGACGTCGAGCCGATCATCATCGAAGGGGAGCGCGACACCTTCCTGCGACTCGACACCGCGCCGCAGCGCGACACCTTCATCGACGACTTCTGGCGCCGCCGCGACATCGCGCGCGGCGTCACGAATTTCGCGGCGCGCGCCGAGTATTACGAGCGCCTCGAGTTCGTGAAAGACAACTTCAAACAGGTGTCATCCGACCGCGGGCGCATCTACCTCGTGCATGGTGCGCCGATGCAGATGGTCGACGTGAAATGCTCCGACTATCAGCCGATGCAGGTCTGGATCTACGAGTACATCGAGGGTTTCGGCAGCGAGTTCGTCCTCCTCTTCTACAAGCCGCACTTCGAGGAGAACTACCGCCTCTGGAATCCGTTCGGCGATGCCGCGCGCGCCGCGCAGGAGCTCATTTCCAACGAGATCGACGCCAGCGGCCGCGCCGACCTGATGCGGTGCGCGAAAGGTGAATACGTGCTGGCCGGCATGGCCAGCATGAAGCGTGACGCGCACAAGCTGCCGCGGCTGTTCGACGCGCCGCCGATCAATCACGAGGATGTGAAGCGGATCCTCCGCTCGGTCGTCCTCGCCGATCCGAACGCGCCGAAACTCACCGCCGACGTCAGCGTCGCCTACCCGTTCGGCGACGGCAGCAAGACCGACACACAACTGACGATTTACGTGCCGCGCGCACAGCTCAAAACCACCACCGCCGGCACGTCGACGCTCTACACGATCGAGGTGGTCGGCGAAGTGCTGCGCGACGAGAAGATGTGGGAGCGCTATCGCTATCGCTTCGATTTTCCGGCCGACACGAAGGACGAGAAGCTGCCGATCGTGATCGACCGGATGCTCCGGCCCGCGCAGTACATGTCGCGCGTAAAAATCTCCGATCCGGCCTCCGGCGCACAGACGGTGCTCGAGACTCCGCTCACCGTTCCGGAAGTGGCGGTGCAGCAGAAGCAGACCGCCGAGACCGCGACGCTGAAGACCATCCACGAAGACCTGCAGTCGACGCGAGCATCGCTGCGCATCGTGCCGCTGACGAATGAATTGAACGGCGGCGTCACCAGCGGCGTGCAGACCATCCAGACCATGGTCAGCGGCAGCGGCATCAAGGCGGTCGAGTTCTGGCTCGACGGCAAGAAAGTGGCGACGCGACGCGTGCCGCCGTACACGCTCGACCTCGATTTCGGCACCGTGCCGCGCTCGCGGCGCATTCGCGTCGTGGCCATCGACTCGCACGATCAGCCGATCACCGGCGACGAGGTGGTCGTCAACACCGGCACCGATCCATTCCGCGTGCGCATCGCCTCGCCGCGCGTCGCGCCGAAGCTCAGCGGCCCCACGCGCGTGGAGATCGACGTGCGCGTGCCGGAAGGAAAAGAGCTCGGCAGCGTGGAGCTGTACTGGAACGAGACCCGCGTCGCCACGATGTTCGATCCGCCGTTCGTGCACACGGTGAACGTGCCGCAGTCGGAAGGGGTCGGCTATTTGCGCGCCGTCGCCTCGCTGAAGGAAACGGACGCCGATCCGGTCGAAGACGTGGTGATGGTCAAC
>DASVRB010000282.1:0-2337 GCA_036388835.1 Thermoanaerobaculia bacterium
GGAGCGTGTGGGATCGCGGCGCCGAGCCGCTCCTCAGCCGCTATCACGGCCTGCAGGAGCTCGACAAAAAACTCGAAAAATACGTCGACTTCGACGGCGGCTTCTTCATCGAGATCGGCGGCTGGGACGGCGTCACGTTCAGCAACTCGCTTTACTTCGAGCGCCATCGCAACTGGCGCGGCGTGCTCGTCGAGCCGGCGCCGTCGGAGTACGTGAAGTGCCGGCGCAACCGCCCCGCGGCGAAGGTGTTCTGCTACGCGTGCGTGCCGTTCGACTACGCGGACAAATACGTGCCGATGGTGTACTGCGCGTCGATGTCCGTCACCAACGTGCCCGATCTCGCGTTCGACCCGCGCGCCCACGTCGAGGACGGCCGCAAGTTCCTCGCGGAAGGTGAAGAGCTGTACGAGTTCGGCGCGGTTGCGAAACCGCTCTCCACGATCCTCTCGGAGAACGACGTCACGAACGCCATCGACCTGCTGATCCTCGACGTCGAGGGCTACGAGCTGCCGGTGCTGAAGGGGATCGACTTTGCGCGTCACGCGCCGCGCTTCATCTGCGTGGAGGCGTGGGACCTCGCCGCGATCACGACGTTTCTGGCGACGAAAGGCTACGAGTACGTCGAGCAGCTTTCGAAGCACGATCATCTGTTCAGGAGGAGCGGTGCCGGATCGCGCTGAACTGAAGGCACGGCTGCAGCGCGCGTTGCCTTCGGGCCTGATGGCGCGGCTCCTCGGCGCGTGGCGCGCGCTGTACTGGTGGAACCGGGAACGGTCGGCGTTGCCGGGGCAGAACCGCGCCACCGTCAAACGTTTGCTCGCGTCGGGCAAACCGATCCAGCTCGAGCTCGGCTCCGGGCCGCGTGAAGGGATGGAGGAATGGACCAGCGTCGATCTTTCGAACGGCGCCGACATTCGCCAGGACCTCAACGATCCGCTTCAGTTTCCCGACAATTCCGTCGACCGCATCTACTCGTCGCACGTGCTCGAGCACTTCACCTATCCGCACCAGCTTCTGCATGTGCTGCGCGAGTGTCATCGCGTGTTGAAGCCCAGCGGCGCGATCGGCGCGGCGGTGCCGAACGCGCGTATTTTTCTCGACGCTTATGCCGGTGCCGACTTCGATCGCGAGAAGTTCTGCACCTACGAAGTCGGCCTGAAGTACACGAGCCGCATCGACGTGGTGAACTTCATCGCGTACCTCGGCGGGCAACACAAGTTCATGTTCGACGAGGAGAACCTCCCCCGCGTCTTCGAGGAGGCCGGCTTCCGCAACGTGAAGCTGCGCTCGTTCGAGCCGTCCATCGACCGCGCCGAGCGCGCGCACGAATCGATTTACGTCGAGGGGGTGAAGTGAGCGGAACGAGGACCCCCGTCCTGCTCGTCATCTTCAAGCGGCCCGACCTCACCCGCCGCGCGCTCGCCGCCATCGCCGCGGCGAAACCATCGAAGCTCTTCATCGCCGCGGACGGACCGCGTCACGACGACGAGGCGGAGAAATGCCGCGTCACGCGCGAAACGCTCGCCGAGTTCGACTTCGAATGCGAAGTGGTCACGAACTTTTCGGACTGCAACCTCGGCTGCGGCGTGCGCGTCTACTCCGCCATCGACTGGGCGTTCACGCAGACGGACGAACTGATCATCCTCGAGGATGACTGCCTTCCGAACGCATCGTTCTTTCGCTTCTGCGACGAGCTGCTGGAGCACTATCGCGACGACGAACGGGTCATGCACATCAGCGGCGACAACTTCGTCGGCCCCGAGTCGCGCACGCCGTACAGCTACTACTTTTCGAAGTACACGCACGGCTCCGGTTGGGCCACCTGGAAACGCGCCTGGCGGCATTTCGATCCGCGCATGAGCCGCTGGCCGGAACTGCGCGACGCCGGGATCATCGAAGCGTGGTCCGACGATCCGTACGAGCGGCGTTACTGGACCGAGGTCTTCGATCGTGTGTATCCCGGCTCGCGCGACATCTGGGATTACCAGTGGAACTTTTCGTGCTGGTCGCAGTACGGGCTGTCGGTTCTCCCGTCGGTGAATCTCGTGGTCAACGACGGCTTCGGTGAAGACGCGACGCACACGAAATCGCCCATCCCCTGGCCGCCCTCGGCGGAGCTCGGCGAGATCGTCCATCCGCCAACGGTCGTGCGGAACGTGCACGCGGACGCTGTCACGTTCAACAGCAACTTCGGCGGCGCGGAGATGAAAGCGCGCGACACACCACGCGCGCGGATGCGTCGCAAGCTCGAGCCGGTGATCGCGCCGCTGAGGCCGGTGAAACGAATGTTGCGGCGGGTGCTTTCGCGTTGAACGGCTGGTGGAGCGGGGGGGGGGG